>JAFDCW010000009.1 GCA_019312705.1 Deltaproteobacteria bacterium | reverse complement strand
CCTCGAAGGCACACCGGAGGAGTTGGCTGAACATCTGGCGCTCCGCGGTGCACCGGTCGATGACATCTCGAGCCCGGGGCAGGGTCTCGGGGATGTCGTCGTGGCCAGGGTCATCAAGGCGGAGCAACATCCCAACGCCGACCGCTTGAGGGTCTGTGAAGTCGATGGCGGGGACGGCATCGTTCAGGTCGTCTGCGGCGCCCCCAACGTGACGGGCGACACCTACTATCCGTTCGCTCCCGTCGGCTCCGTGCTCCCCGGCGACTTCAAGATCAAGAAGGCCAAGATTCGAGGTGAGGTGTCGTTTGGTATGCTGTGCTCCTCCAAGGAGTTGGGGCTCGGCACCGATCACGACGGCATCATGGAACTCACGGGAGAATTCACGCCCGGGGAGCCCTTCGTAGCCGCGTACGGCCTCGACGATGCGACGCTCGATGTCGAGATCACGGCGAACCGTGGAGACCTCCTCTCCCACGCCGGTGTGGCGCGTGAACTGGCGTCCGAGGGGGCGGGCACCGTGGTGCTGCCGGAGATCCCCGGGGCGCCCGATTGGGCCGCGGAGTCTAACGAAGCGGGAGGCGCTGACGACGTGACTCGGGCCGGCGGTCTCGGGTCCGAATCTGGTCTCGACTACATCCAGGAGGCCGGCGAAGTCACGTCTCAGGGCGTCTCCATCCGCATCGACGACCCGGATCTCTGCCCTCGCTACCTCGGCGCGATCATCCGTGGCGTGAAGATCGGCCCATCACCCGACTGGCTTCAGGAGCGCCTCCGCGGCGCCGGTGCCCGCCCGATCAACAACGTCGTCGACGCCACGAACTATGCGATGCTCGAGCTGGGCCAGCCCATGCACGCCTTCGACCTGACCCATCTGGGCGGGTCGTCGATCGTCGTGCGCCGTGCCGGTGAGGGTGCATCGAAGTTCACGACACTCGACGACGAAGAGCGCACGCTCACAGCCGATATGCTCATGATCTGCGACGCCGAGCAGCCCGTCGCGATCGGCGGCGTCATGGGCGGCCAGAACTCCGAGGTCGAGGACACCACGACCGACATCCTCCTCGAGTGCGCTCTTTTCGACACGAAATCCATTCGCGCGACGCGAAAAGCACTCGTCATGTCGACGGATGCGTCCTATCGCTTCGAGCGCGGCGTCGACCCGGACGGTATGGAGCGCGCCATCGAGCGGTGCATCGCGGTCATTCTCGCCACCGCGGGTGGTGAGGTCGATGGCCCGATCCTGGACTGCTGCCCGCAACCATTCGAGACCGCGGTCCTCGATCTGCGGCTGACCCGCATCGAACACCTCCTCGGCATCCCCTTCGAAAGCGACTATGTGAAGGAGTTGCTCGCGCCGCTCGGTTTCTCCGTCGAGGGCGAGACCGGCGAGGGTCAGCAGGATGCTGTCCTGCACGTACGAATCCCGGGCTTCCGCAGCTACGACGTCACCCGTGAGGTCGATCTGATCGAGGAGGTCGCCCGCACGCACGGCTTCGATCGCTTCCCGGACACACTGGGGCCCGCGCGCCCCGGAACCGTGCCCGATCATCCGCTTTTCCAGCTCGAAGACCAGCTGCGCGCGTCACTCGCGGCCGCAGGACTCTTCGAGGCACACACACCGGCGTTCGCGCCGGAGGGTGAGGGGGATGTCGTCGTGGCGAATCCGCTCGCGACGACGGAACCCGTCATGCGCTGGGCGATTCTGCCCGCGCTGCTTCGCCGCGTCGAGTACAACCTGGCCCACGGCAATCGCGATGTCCGGCTCTTCGAGATCGGCACCTCATTCCGTAGTGCAGGGAAGGGCGAACCGCCGCACGAGTCCACCCACCTGGCCGCTGTACTGACGGGCCTCCGGGAGCCGCCGCACTGGTCGCGGGACGACGAGCCGCTCGAAGTCTGGGATCTCAAGGCGTTGCTCGAGGATACCGTGGCGCTCGCCTATCGACAGGGCGGCGCGGTCGAGCCTTTCGTGGATGCACCGGCGACGCTCCAGGCACCGGAGTCCAGAGCGTCCGAATCCGGCGCATCGGACTCCGGTACGTCCGAGTCCGGACCACCCCTCGCCGCCGGACCAGCCGGAAGCCCACCGGTCCACCTGGACCCGACGATGACTTTTGCGGTCACGGACCCCTCCGGCGCGATCGTCGGCCACGGTGGCCGTGTCGCGGCCGATGCCGTCGACCTCCCGGTCTGGGCCAGGGACGTATGGGCGTTCGAGATCACACTCCCGGCCGATCCGGCACCGGCCATCGTGCCCACGCACGTAGCGCTTCCGCAGTTCCCCGCGTCGGAGCGGGACCTCGCGCTGCTCGTGCCCGAGACACTCCCGGCAGGGACAGTCACGGCCCACATCGCGCAGTTCGGCGGGCGCGACCTCGAAGCCGTCGAGCTCTTCGACGTCTACACAGGAGAGGGAGTCGCGGAGGGCGTACGGTCCATCGCGTTCCGCTTGCGCTTCCGCTCCACGAAACGGACCCTGAAGGACAAGGACGTCGACAAGAACATGAAGACGATTCTCAAACGCCTCGAGGAGGATCTTGGTGTCAGAGCCCGAGGATAATGGAGGTGCCCCCGAGGAGGCTGCGTTCGCGCGGCTCGAGGGGGCGATCAGTCAGCTCGTGGACAGCCTCACGGCTGAGACGGAACGGACGAAGGCGGCCGAGACGAAGAATACCGAGCTCGCCGACCTCGTGAGGCGATTCACCGGCGACGAAGCCGCGGCGGGCCAACTCATGGGTCGCCTGAAGGGTCTCGAGACTGAGAACACCGATCTCCGAGGCCGACTCGAGGCCGGTCGAGCCGGGGTGGAGCGCATGATCGCCCGCATCAAGTTCCTGGAGAACCAGTGATGAGCCCCAAGACGTCCGTCACCGTGCGCATCGCCGGGGAGGAGCACACCATCCGGGCAAGTGCCGAGCCCGAGTACACCCGCAAGTGCGCAAAGATGGTCGACGATCGCATCCACGAGATCCGCATGGCCGCCGGCCTCATCGAAGGGCACAAGGTGGCCATTCTGGCAGCGCTCTCGATTGCCGACGAGTGTTTCCAGGCGCAGGAGGACCTCGAGCGCATGCGCGCCGAGCTCGGCGACCGCGTGAACGAGCTCGCGGCTGAGGTCGAGGCGGTCATTCCGGGCTGACCCAGAACGCCCTGCGTCCGCTTGCGTGCGGCTTCACCCGCACCCTATCCTCATTCCGTTGTTACAGAGAACCGAGTCGCGCTGCCGTCGAAAAGGAACGCGACAAGGCTCTTCTACGCTCACCTCTCGGCCGCTAGCCGGTCGATTTCGGAGTACCATACATGATCACCCCGCCTCTTATGGTGGCGGCGGCGGTCGGACTCGTCCTCGGTGCGTTGATCGGTTTCGTGATCACGCGAAGTCGTGAAAGAGCACAGCAGGAGCTGGAAAAAAAGGCAGGACAGGACGAGGCCTCCCGCATCCTCAAGCGGGCTGAAAGCGAAGCAGAGAACGCCCGTAAAGCTGGTGAACTCGCGGGGCGCGAAGAGGGATTTCGCCTCCGGGAGTCTTGGGAAAAAGAGGAACAACGCCGCAGGGAAGAGATCGAACGGGCGGAACGCCGTGCAGAGGAGCGTTCCGATGCCTTCGACCGCCAGTCCGACCGACTGAGCACGCGCGAAGCAGAACTCGAGTCGAAGTCTACGCAGCTCGGCACCCGAGAGCACGATCTCGAGGCCGAGGGGAAGGCGGTCGCCGCCAGGTCCGCCCAGTCGCGTGCCCGTCTCGAGCAACTCGCAGGCATGAGTCAGGCCGATGCCAGGCGCGAGCTCATCGCGGATCTCGAGGATACCGCGCGTGCTGACGCGGCCAACTCACTCCGTGAGATCAAAGAAGAGGCCCAGCGTGAGGCCGACAAGGAGGGCGCGAAGATCGTGGCGCTCGCCATTCAGCGAATGGCCGCCGACCTGACCGCCGAGACGACCGTGTCCGTCGTCCAACTCCCTTCGGAGGATATGAAGGGTCGCATCATCGGACGGGAAGGGCGCAACATCCGCTCCTTCGAACAGGCCACGGGCGTCGACGTCATCATCGACGACACGCCGGAAGCCGTCGTCCTGAGTGCATTCGACCCCGTTCGTCGGGAGACCGCGCGCATCGCCCTCGAAAAGCTCGTCGAGGACGGCCGGATTCACCCCGGGCGCATCGAGGAAATCGTCGAAAAAGCCGGCGCCGAAGTCGAGAAAGGCATGGTCGAGGCCGCCGAGGAGGTGCTCTACGAGCTCGGTCTCCACAACGTGCACCCGGAGATCGTGCGCACGCTCGGCCGGCTCCGGTACCGGACGTCGTACGGCCAGAACCAGCTGCAGCATGCCCGCGAAGTCGCGCTCCTCGCCGCGTCGATGGCCTCCGAGATGGGCCTCGACGTACAGGGCACGAAGCGCGCCGCCATCCTCCATGATGTCGGCAAGGGCATGACGCACGAGCACGAAGGCACACACGTCGAGCTCGGCTATCGACTGTGCAAGAAACACGACGAGACGCCGCTGGTCCTGAACTCGATCAAGGCGCACCACGACGAAGAGCCGCACTTCAGTGCGGAGGCGTTCCTTGTGACCGCTGCCGACGCAATCAGCGGATCGCGCCCCGGCGCCCGTCGGGAAATGCTGGACGGCTACGTGAAGCGCCTCGAGCGGCTCGAAGAGCTGGCCATGGAGCAGGAGGGCGTCGCGCGCTGCTTCGCGATCCAGGCCGGACGCGAACTGCGCGTCATGGTCGAGCCCGAGAAGGTCACGGACGGCCAGATGGCACAGATATCGGAGTCCGTAGCGCGACGCATCGAGAGCGAGCTCCAGTATCCCGGGCAGATCAAGGTGGTCGTCGTGCGGGAGACGCGGGCGGTGGACTTCGCGCGGTAGACGCGGGCTGTCCACTCCACGCGGCACGGTGGCCGTGATGCCGCGCTCGCGCCTACGACCCACGAGCCTAGATTGCGCGCCATGACGGACCTCCCCCTCCTCGAACGGCTCAAGCGGAGTCGCGCGGTCCACGTCGCGGTCGTGTATCTGGGCGCTTCGTGGTTCGTGCTCCAACTCGTCGAGACTTTGCAGAACATGCTGGGTCTACCGGCCTGGATTGGGCCCGTGACCATTCTGCTGCTCGTCGTCGGCCTGTTCGTCGTCATCGCGACCGCGTGGGTGCAGTCCCTGGCCTCGACGACCGCCGCCGAAGAGGCCGGTCACGTCCCGACCGACTGGGAGATCGACCCATCCGATGTGATCGCGAGCCTGCGGGCCGGCCGCATTCCGCATCTCACGTGGGGCCGCGCCATTTTCGGCGGGGTGGTTTCGCTGTCGCTCGCGATCGGAGCGGCCGGGGGCTACGTGCTCCTGACCAATGGAACGCCGGTGATCGGCCCCGAGCCCGTCGGTGCCGAGAGCGCCACAGCTGGCGTCGCCGTCTTGCCATTCACCGTGAACGGCCCCGGCCTGGACGCGTTCGCCGAGGGCATGGTCAGCCTGGTATCGACCAATATCGACGGCGTCGATGGACTGCGGTCGGTCAATCCGAGGACGGTGCTGTCGGAGTGGAACGCCGCGTTCGGAGCATCGGATGCCGTCTCTCTCGACGACGCGCTTCGAGCAGCCGGTGCGACCGGAGCGCGGTACGCCGTCCTGGGGAACGCGGTATCGACCGGTGGGACCGTCCGCCTCAATGCCGAACTCTACGATCTGGCGGACGGCTCGAGCGTGGGCAGCGGTGGGGCCGAGGGCGAGCTCGACGCGATCCTGCCCCTCATCGACGGGATGTCGGTGGATCTGCTGCGGACGTTGATTGCACAGTCCGGCAGCCAGACCGCGACCGGCATCCAGCGGCTCGAGGGTGTGGTGACGTCGTCGCTCGATGCGCTGAACGCCTATCTGGAGGGCGAAGCGCACTTCCGGGTCGGCCGGACGACCGAGGCACTCGAGGCCTACGAACGCGCCGTGGCCGCAGACTCGACCTTCGCGCTCGCCTGGAGCAGGATCGCGGCGGCGTACGGATGGCTGCTCACGGACCAGAACGCGCGGGAAACCGCCCGTGACCGGGCGGAGGCGTTAGCGGACCGCCTGCCGGCGCGAGAGGCCACGCTGCTTCACGCGTACGCGGAGGTGAGTCGCGGCATCGCGACTCCAGGCGTCCTCGATGAGCTCAAGCGCCATGTCAGACGGTTCCCGGACGATCCCGAAGGCTGGGCGGTTCTTGGGGAGTACTATCTCCACGTCACCGGGGTCGTGCATACCGAGGACGATGCCGCTGAGGCGATCACGAGGGCCGTCGATCTCGATCCGAGCTTCGCCCCCTACTACATACACCTGTTGCGTTATCAGGTGGGCGTGGGCGACTGGCGTTTCTACGAGTACATGGAGACGTATCGCGGGCTCGTGTCCGACGCACGTGCCGATCGGTACCAGATGCAGTGGGACTTCCACCACGGCGATTCAGCGGCCCAGACGGCGGCGGCCGACTTTTACCGCGCGACTCCGGGGTCCGCGGTGCCACTCACGTTCGAGGTGTTTCTCCGCTCCGACAGCATCGGCGATCGGAATCTGGACTTGCTTCGGCCTTTGCTGGAAGACTTTCCCTTCGTCGGCCTCATGGAGAGCCAGGTCCTCGCCAGCCTCGGGCGCTTCGACGAAATCCCCGACGCTGAGGACTTCGGACTGCGTGGCGAGTATCCCCGAGCCGGCATGGCGGTACTCGCCGGCTCCCCGGTCGGAGGCGTGTCTCCCGACGTCGGTGCCGCGCGTCTCGTTTCGGCCATCGATCAGCGTCTCGACCGGGTCCGGGCGGAGAACACCTCGAAGGGCAACACCGCCACCGAGGATGTCGTGACGCGCCCCGAAGCCGAGGGCCGGGCCGCCGAGCTCATGGCGTTCCGTGAAGCGGTCGAATATCTCGCCGCAGACGAGCCCGGGCGCGCGGCCACCGTCCTCGAAGCCCTCCCCTCACGGGGCGGTCATTCGGCCCAGGGCTGGCCATGGTGGCGCCCGTTCTACGCGGAGTCCCTCGCCCGCTCGGGTGACCCACGCGGAGCCATCCGACACTACGAGTCCAACCTCTACTACTGGCGTGCCGTGGGTCGCCTCCGACTGGGTGAGCTGTACGAGGAGGTGGGTGACGTCGAGCGTGCCCGCGAGAACTACACCGGCTTCCTGCGTCTCTTCTCCGAGGCGGACGAGGGTGGGCAGGAACTCCTCGATCGAGGTCGTGCAGGACTCGTACGCGTCGGAGGGTAGACGGTCCCTGAGGGCAGGCCGTCCGCCGGCCAGGCCTGACGCAACCTCGCTCCGTTCGCCCGTTCGACCCCTTCGCTCCACCTGTTAGATTCTCTGCTTCCAGAGGCGCCCGCGGGCGCCGTCCATCTCGATCGTGTTATCGGCGATCGAGGACCGATGCCCACCTCACACCAAGCCACAACCGATGAGCGCTCAGATCATCTCCGGCCGCGACATCTCAGAAGAGATGCGCGCCGAACTCACGGACGAAGTCGCAGCCCTCAAAGCCGATACCGGCGTGGTCCCCGGCCTCGCCGTCGTGCTCGTCGGCGCCGACCCGGCATCACAGATGTACGTCGGCATGAAGAACAAGGCCGCGAAGGCGATGGGCATCAATTCGCGTCAGGTCGACCTCCCCGCCGATGCGACCGAGGATGAACTCCTGGGCGTCATCGACGGCCTTAACGCCGACCCTGGAATCCACGGAATTCTCGTGCAGCTCCCCGTGCCGGATCACATCGGCGAAGCGAAGGTCATCGAAGCGATCGATCCGGCGAAGGACATCGACGGCTTCCACCCCATGAGCGTCGGACGACTCGCCACCGGTTCGGGCGACTTCTTCGCGCCGTGCACACCGGCGGGTGTCGTTGAGATGCTGACGCGAAGCGGACACGACCCGAGCGGCAAGCACGTCGTCATCGTCGGTCGCTCGAACATCGTCGGCAAACCGCTGGCTGCACTGCTCATGCGTAAGGCCCCCGGCGGCAACGCGACCGTGACCGTCGCCCACTCACGCACCCCCGACCTCGGCGCAGTAACGCGGACCGCCGACATCCTCATTGTCGCGATGGGCCGCCCCGAGATGATTACCGCCGACATGGTATCCGAAGGCACCGTCGTGATCGACGTCGGCACGAACCGCGTCGATGACGACACACGCGAGCGAGGCTACCGCGTCTGTGGTGACGTCCTCTTCGACGAAGTGAGCGAAAAAGTCGCTGCGATCTCGCCGGTCCCCGGCGGTGTGGGCCCCATGACGATCACGATGCTGCTCGCCAACACCGTGAAGTCTGCGCGCCTGGCCGCTGACGCCGGCTAATCGGCGAGGGGCGCCGGTCGTGATGCACACACCCGCCGATTTGTGCCGTCCGAGGGGTTCGCGACGTGACGGATGAGAGCATCGACCTGTTCGAGGATGACGAGTCCGACACGCCCGTCGCCGCCCCCGAGCGCGCCCCGAAGATCTGGTCCGTCCATCAGGTCAATAAAGCTGTCGCCGGACTACTGAGTAGCAGCGTCGAGCCACTCTGGGTCGGGGGAGAGATCGGCAGTTGGACCCGGTCCCGGGCCGGCCACTGCTACTTCACGCTCAAGGACGACCGCGCCCAGATCCGGTCCGTCCTCTTCGCGCGTGACGCCGCCAGACTTCCTGCCGATCCCGACGAAGGCACCAAGGTCCGAGTCTACGGCGACCTCACGCTCTACGAGGCGCGCGGTGAGTTCCAGCTCGTCGCGCAGAAGTTGGAGGCAGAAGGTGCTGACGGCCTGTGGCGCAAAGCCTTCGAGGCGCTGCGTACCAAACTGGAGCTCGAGGGACTCCTCGACCCGGATCGGAAGCGGCCACTCCCCGGCTATCCGTCCTGCATTGGTGTCGTCACCTCACCGACGGGCGCCGCGCTGCGGGACATCACCACGGTGCTGAGCCGACGAGCGCCGTGGGCGAGGGTCATCCTCGCCGGAAGCCGTGTACAGGGCGAGGGCGCCTCGGCCGAAGTCGCCAAAGCGCTGAGGAAACTTGCCGCCACCGGGCTGGTCGACGTCATCATCGTCGGGCGGGGCGGGGGATCGTTGGAAGATCTCTGGGCCTTCAACGAAGAACCCGTCGCGCGAGCGATCGCCGAATGCCCCGTTCCGGTCATCTCCGCCGTTGGCCACGAAGTCGACATCACGATCTCCGACCTGGTCGCCGACGTGCGGGCGCCCACCCCGTCGGCCGCCGCCGAGATCGTCGTACCCGACGGCCCCGCCATCCTCGAACAACTCGAACGAACGCCCGAACGCCTCGGCCGCGCGCTCCAGCGCATCGCGGCTCGTCCGGGCATTCTCATCGCTGACCGCTTCGCCCGACTCCAGCGGGCCATCGAACAGATTCTCGTGCCCGCCCGCCGTGCCCTCGAACTCGGCTCGGACCGACTCGAGCGGGGGGTGGACGACATCACCCGCGCCCGTCGGGCAACGCTGAGCACGCTCTCCGGCCGTCTCGATGCGCTGTCGCCACTCTCCACGCTGGCCCGCGGATACTCTGTCGCACGAACGTCGGATGGACGGGTACTCCGGACCGTCGCCGATTTCGAGCCCGGCAGCCCCTTTGCGCTCCGCGTCAGCGGCGGCTCCGTCGATGCGCAGACGCTCGACACCCACCCCAACGAAGAACCGGCGGAATGAGCGACGACACCGCGAACGATCCGACTCTAGAGACCCGCCTCTCCCGCCTCGAGGAGATCCTCGCGCGCATGGAGTCAGAAGAGGTCGAACTCGAAGAAGCGCTCAAGCTTTTCGAAGAAGGCGTGGCGCATGTCCGGGCCGCAGAGAAGGTGCTCTCCGAGACTGAACTGAAGGTCGAGGAACTGCTCGCGTCGGGAGAGACACGCGCGCTCGACGCGGACGACGAGTGACGGACTCCGCGTCCAGCGACCCACGTCGACGGATCTCGGCTCGACGGGCTCCGATGGACCGAACGTGAACACAGACTTCCCGGGGCTCTCCACCTACCTGAAGGACGAAGCCCGCCGGGTCGAAGCCGCACTCGAACGGGCTGTGGCTGCCCTCGAGGCCCACGCCCTCGACCCCGACACCCTCGCCGCTATCCGCCACGGCGTCATGAGCGGCGGCAAACGCCTGCGCCCCATCCTCTGCGTCTCCGCTTATGCCGCCTGCGGTGGCCAGCGCACCGCCGCCAGCTACGACCTCGCCGCATCGCTCGAGATGATCCACGCCTACTCGCTCATGCACGACGACCTCCCGTGTATGGACGACGCCGAGCTCCGCCGCGGTCGCCCGACCACGCACCGCGTGCACGGCGAGGATGTCACCATGCGCGCCGGTGCAGCCCTCATTCCCGCCGCCGCCCTCCAGGCGCTCACTGCGTGCAACAGCCTGGGTTGCTCACCAGAAACGGGCGTCGAGGTCACGCGCCAACTCCTCGAAGCGGCCGGTGCCGGCGGCATGGTCGGCGGCCAGTGGGTCGACCTGCTCGGTGAGGGCAGCGCGCTCGGTGCCGAGGACCTGAACGCACTGCATCGCATGAAAACCGGCGCACTCCTCGCCGCGTCTCTGGTCATGGGCGCCACAGCGGCCGGGGCCGACGCCACGACACGCACTGACCTCGAGACGTACGGCCGCGCCATCGGCCTTGCCTTCCAGATCGCCGACGACATCCTCGACGCCACACAGACCGCGGAAACTCTGGGCAAGAATCCAAGCGATGCTGAGCTCGACAAGTCCACATACGTCTCGCTCTACGGCCTCGACGAAGCCCGCCGACGTGCACAGGAGCAGATCGACGAGGCGCTCGCCGCGCTCACGACCGCCGGAATCGATGCGCCTGCACTCGAAGCCCTCGCCCGCTACGTCGTCGAACGGGAGAAGTAGCCGCCGCCGCTCGGTATGTAGCCGCGCCGCTCGGTACGAATCCCCGGGCCCCATTCGGCCGTAGGTCGGCGAAACAGCTAATACCGCCCACCCGCTGTCCGGCACGGTCCATGCTTCTATCTTTCCTCGACGATGACCGTGTCCCTCGCCATATGGGCCACGCCCTGCCGGTCACCGCGCAACACTGAGTCCAAGGAGCGATCCGGGTGTCTCTGCTGGATCAGATCAAATATCCCGCCGACCTGCGTCGGTTAAAGAAGACGGACCTCCCCGACGTCGTAGAGGCCGTGCGCGAGCGTCACATCGATGTCGTCTCGCAGAAGGGCGGCCACTTCGGCGCGTCCCTCGGCGTCGCCGAACTCACCGTCGCGCTGCACTATGCCTTCGATACGCCGCGCGATCAGCTGATCTGGGATACCGGCCACCAGGCCTACATCCACAAGATCCTCACCGGCCGCAATGAAGAGCTGCCGACGATCCGGACCAAGGACGGCCTCGCCCCCTTCTGTCGCCGTGACGAGTCCGAATACGACGCCTTCGGCGCAGGCCACGCTGCCACCTCGATCAGCGCCGCCTGGGGCATGGCCGTCGGCCGCGACCTGACCGACGAAGATTTCGACGTCGTAGCGATCATCGGGGATGGCGCCATGGGCTGCGGTCTCGCCTACGAGGCCCTCAACAACGCCGGCCACACGGGCCGCGACTTCATCGTCGTGCTCAACGACAACGACATGTCGATCGCCCCCGCCGTCGGCGCGATGAACAAGTACCTCACCGGCATGATCACGAACCCCGCGTACAACAAGGTCCGCGGCCTCGTGAAGGAAGTCCTCCACCGCACGCCGACCGCCGTCGGTGACGTCATGGAGGAAGTCGCCGGCCGCATGGAGGAGAGCCTCAAGCATCTCCTGACGCCTGGCCTGATCTTCGAAGAACTCGGCTTCAAATACGTCGGCCCCATCGACGGTCACGACGTCGAAGAGCTCGTCGACACGTTCAAGAGGGTCAAGGAGATGAAGGGCCCGGTCCTCGTGCACGCCCTCACCCAGAAGGGGAAGGGTTACACGCACGCCGAGGACGATCCGTGGAAGTGGCACGCACAGGGGCCCTTCGACAAAGTCACCGGCAAGGGCGCACCCAAGTCCCCCGGGCTCCCGCGCTACCAGAACGTCTTCGGCAAAGGCCTCATTGAACTCGCCGATGCCGACCCCAGGGTCGTGACGATCACCGCCGCCATGCCCGACGGCACATCCACGGATGCCTTCGCCAAGGCCCATCCCGACCGCTACTTCGACGTCGGTATCGCAGAGGGCCACGGCGTCACGTTTGCTGCCGGCCTCGCCACGCAGGGCGTCAAGCCCGTCGTCGCCATCTACTCGACGTTCCTGCAGCGTGGCTTCGACAACATCGTCCACGACGTCGCGCTCCAGGGCCTCTCCGTCGTCTTCGGCATGGACCGCGCCGGAATCGCAGGGGAAGACGGCCCAACGCACCATGGCGTCATGGACATCCCCTACATGCTCATGATCCCGGGGATGACCGTCACCGCGCCCAAGGACGGAGCGGAAATGCTCGCCCTCCTGCGCCTCGCCACGCAGGCCGACGACGGCCCGTGGAGCGTGCGCTGGCCTCGTGCGACCGTCCCGGAAGAAGTCCCCGCGCTCAGCGAGATCCCGGACATGACCCCGCACACGTGGGAGGTCCTCAGAAACGGTGGCGACTGCGTCATCCTCGCCACAGGCACGATGGTCCTCAGCTCGATGGAGGCCGCCGAAGCGCTCGAGTCCGAGGGCGTTCGCTGCACCGTAGTGAACTGCCGCTTCATCAAGCCGTATGACCGCGCCGTGCTCGAGGAGATGGTCCGCAGCCATCCCACGGTCCTGACCGTCGAGGAGGGGCAGGTCTCCAACGGATTCGGAGCGTACATGGCCCGCGAGATCGCGGAGTTGGATATCGACAACGCGCCGCGAATCAGGACGATGGGCGTGCCCGACGTCTTCATCCAGCACGGTGGCCGCGCCGAACTCCTCGCCGAGATCGGCCTCGACCCGGCCGGAATCGCGAAGCAGGTCCGCACGCTCGTCGGGCGTGGCGCAGAGCTGGAGCACGCGTGATGAAGAGCCGCGGGCCCAGTCGCCCGAACAGCCCAGGCGGCCTTGATACGTCGGAGCCGGCGTGACGCCGGACCAGCCCGCCGGTGCCACCCAGCCCGCAGCATCGACGCAGCCCGCAGCATCGAGCCGCCCCGGCCGTTTGACCGGCCCCATCAACAGCCTCGGCGTCGTCTATCGTGAAGACACCCCCGATGTCCTCGCCATCATCGAGCGTCTCCGAACATGGGCCGCCGACAAGCACATCACCGTCGAGGTCGAAACCGACGCCGGCCGTGGCCCCGATGCATCACTCGATCTGAAGGCGAACCCCGTCGACCTCGTCGTCGCACTCGGTGGTGACGGCACATTCCTGAGGGCGAGCCGCCTCGCCGTCGGCACGGACATTCCCGTGCTCGGCGTGAATCTCGGTCGCCTGGGATTCCTCACCGCCATCCCCGAATCCGAACTCGAGTCCGGCATGGACCAGGTCGTCGCCGGCGAGGCGCACATCGAACACCGTTTTCGGCTGCACGCGTGCCTCGAAACGGACGGCGTCATGGGGGATGACGACTTCTACGCCCTCAATGACGTCGTCATCCACACGACCGGCGCTGCCCGCGTCACCCCGCTGACGCTCTCCATTGGAGGAGGTCCTCAGGGGGATGCCATGGAGGAGGTCGGGAGCTTCGCCGCAGACGGCGTCATCGTTTCGACACCCACCGGATCGACCGCGTACTCCATGTCGGCCGGCGGCCCGATCATCGTGCCCGAAGTCGAAGCCATCGTCGTCACGCCCATCTGCCCGCACTCCCTCGCTGTGCGCCCGCTCGTAGTCCCCTCGCACGAGACGCTGCGTGTCGGCTCGCTCGATCCTGATGCCGACCACCAGCTCACCGTCGACGGCCAGGTCGTCCACCAGGTGAATCCGGGCCAGCGTGTGATCGTCCGCCGCGAGGAGCGACCACTCTCGCTCGTCCGCCTGCCCGGCCAGACGTTCTTCAAGACGATGCGCAAGAAGCTGAACTGGGCAGCACGGCCACCGGAGCGCGCGTAGGGAGCGTCTCGCTCACCCATTGAGTCGCCCCGGTCCCGCCTCGTAGCTTCCGCCCCATGCTCGTCGAACTCCGCATCCGCGACTACGCCGTCGTCGAGGACCTCACCCTCGAACTCGGCCCCGGCCTCAACGCCCTCACCGGTGAAACCGGGGCTGGAAAGTCGATCATCGTAGGCGCCTTGTCGCTCCTGCTCGGCGAGCGCGCTTCATCGGATGTCGTGCGCGTCGGTGCCGAACGAGCCACTGTCGAGGCCGTGTTCGAGGTCGATGGCTTGCCCGCCGTGAAGCGTCTCACCGATGAACACGGCTTCCGGCTGGAAGACGGCCTGCTCATCCTGCGCCGCGAGGTCGCGTCTGCGGGGCGGAATCGTGCCTGGGTGTGCGGTTCGCCCGCCACCGCCGGCATCGTCGGCGCGCTCGGCACAGCACTCGTCGATCTCCACGGTCAGCACGAGCACCAGACGCTGCTGCGGTCGCGCGATCAGCGGGCCATCCTCGACGCGTACGGTGGCTCCCAGGATCTCGCCACATCGGTCGGCGAGGAATACGAACGTCTCCAGGCGCTGCGCCGGGATCTGGAGGGCCGCGAGGAGCGCCGTCGGGAGGTCGAGAGTCGTGCCGACTTCCTGCGCTTCCAGCTCGCCGAGATCGATGAGGCCGATCTGGCGCCCGGGGAGGACGAGTCGCTCGAAAGCGAGGCCGGCCGCCACCAGCACAGTGAGGAACTCGCGCGCGGCGCTGCCGAGGTGCATGCCCGACTCTACGAGGGCGAAGGCGGGACGGGAGAGGGTGCGATTTCAGATCTGCTCGCCGATGTCGGACACGCCCTCCAGCGGCTGGCGGACTTCGATCCCGGGTTGCGAACCGACCTCGAACGCCTCACCGAGGCGCGTCACATCATCGATGATCTCGGCAGCAGAATGGGCGACTACGCCAGTGCCGTCGATCATGACCCGGAGCGCCTGGAGGAGGTGCGCGTACGCCTCGACCGCATCTTCCGCCTGAAGCGAAAGTACGGCCCCGAACTCGCTGACGTCCTCGCCACCGCACAGCGGGTTCGCAACGAGCTGGCCGATCTCGATGACGCCGACCACGATCTCGATCGAATTCGCGCCCAGATGCAGGCCACTGAGGCCGATCTCACCAGGATCGCCGCCGACCTGACCGCCGCTAGAAGCGCCGCAACGGCCCGCCTCAGCGCCGCCATGGCCGACGTGCTCCCGGACCTCGGTCTCGGGGGCGCCCTGTTTACGATCGCACTGTCGTCGCACGACACTGTCTCGGCTGGCGGTGCCGAGAGCGTCGAGTTCCGAGTCGCCCCGAACGAGGGCTTCGAACCCATGCCACTCGCCCGGATCGCGAGCGGCGGCGAACTCTCACGGATCATGCTCGGCCTCAAGTCGATCCTCGCCACCGTCGATCGCGTCCCCGTTCTCATCTTCGACGAGATCGACGCCGGCGTCGGAGGCGTCGTCGCCACTGCCGTCGCCGGGAAACTCGCCGAAGTCGCCGAACGTCATCAGGTCTTCGTCGTGACCCATCTCCCCCAGGTCGCCTCACACGCGAACGCCCACCTGCTCGTCGAGAAGGAGAGCCAGGATGGCATCACCAAGACCACCGTTCGCACGCTCAAGGGAGATGACCGCATCGAAGAGGTGGCACGCATGCTGGGAGGGGACCCCGAGTCGCAGGCGTCCCGCGACCACGCCCGCGAGCTTCTCGAGGGAGTGGGGCGGGGGTAACTCGCGGATCGTGGGCTGCGCGGCCACGCGCGAACGGATACCGTTCAGCCACGGTGAACCCGAAGAGCCGGGCGCGCCGTACGGTGCCGGACGGGCGGCACATCGGTGCCGCCAACAGATCAATCGGAGAGTGGGCCACGCGCCCGCTCGGGAGGCACTGTCGTGGATTGGGATGGAGTCGGAACCTTCGCACTGTTCATCGCCTCGGGTGGCGTCGGCCTCGGCGTGATCGCCCTCAAGGGCTACAAAGCCTCGCTGGCCTCGAAGCTGGAATGGGCGCGACTCGAACGCGCCGACGACGTGCCGGACGCCTCACACGAGCAGATCCGCGAACTGGAGGAGCAAGTCGCCCGACTCACCGAGCGCGTGGACTTCACGGAGAAGCTGATCGGCGACGGTTCCGCGACGCGCGCTGCCTCCGGGTAGCCCGTAACCGGCTCCGAGCACCGAGTAACCGACGCCGAGCAGTCTTCTGCCCGCATCGCCGATGACGCGTTCGAATCCGGGGAGTTGCTACTTGCTCAAAGGCTCCCTAGCGCCGCGGGCCCCAAATTCGCTGGAACACCCGTAATCCCGCCTCGATCCGCGTGCTTTGCGGAGTGTGCCCGCCGCTACCCGCGATCGTGGTCAGGAGCCGGAGATGCAATTCGAGCGGGTGGGGTGCTTCGCCCAGCATCCAGGGCGTCACCGTGTCGTACCGCAGCCCGCCGCCAATCTGGTGCATCTTCATGCCGCTCTCGATCGACAGCACCGTCGGATCCAGCGCCGGGTTCGGGCTCACCAGCTCGAACTCATCCCGTCCCTTGTGGAAGAATCGATATTCCCCGGCGAGTACGAGTGCGTCCGACAGATGAAAGGTCGGCGCCACTTCGAGCGTCACGTAGAAGCCCGGCGTCCAGATGACGTCGGTGCGCGTCGAGACCGGCGGCATCGCCAGATCTAGCGGCGCCACACGCTTTATGAGTGAGGTCGAAGTCTGGATGCCGTAGCGCCCGCCCGCCGTCAGGCCGAATCTCCGCCCGAAGAGTAGCGTCGCGATCATGCCGCCCTCGAAATCGGTCTGGCCCTGTCCGGTCCCGATATCGAGCAGGATGTCAGGATGCTCGGCCGTGCCCGTCGGGAGGCGCGCCTTGAAGCTGGCCGTCACCCGATACCCGATCCCTCCCCCGGACGGGAGCACCGCGCCCGCGCGAGGCTCGATGAACTCCTCGGTCGAAGCGGAGCGTTCCCCGTCGGGCGTTCCCGGATTGCCTGACCCGGTACCGACGTCCCCCACCGTGCCGGATTCCGCGCCGGATCGCGCAGCGCCTGACCCGACACCTGACAGGCCGGTTTCGCCCGTTCTCGTGGCGGTCCATCGCGGCGTAATGTTGTCCAGGAGGCGGACGCGCGCCGACACCTCGATGTCGCCCGCCGCCCAGATCCCTGGCCTCGACTCCAGGGCAGCCGCCTGGATGCCGGATCCCGCCACCGCCGGGAGCAGCGGAAAGCCTTCAGTGGACAGTAGGTCCGTGGCCAGCGCCATCGCGGATAGCCCCGAGAGCCCGGCGGCGACGAGGTCTGCGCTGAGCGTGGCCGCCGCCTGGTCCAGAGCCATCCCCGCTGTCGAACTCGATAACGGAAAGAACGGGGTCGCCCCATACGCGCCCTGGACGGACGCGTTGAACTCCCGGGCCCGCTGTGAGAGCGCCTGTGCCGTCGCGCATGCCGGCGTCAGCCCGCCTGCGCAGATCGTCGTCGCGTTCGCCTGGGCCGCCGCATCCGCCGCGAGCGTAGAGCCGAGGAATGTCGTGACCGACGCCGGAGCGGTAATCGTCGGATTCAGGCCCAGATTCCCATTGAGGCTGTCCGGGACGAAGAAGACATCGAGCGCCGTCCGCGGACGGATCCACGGCAGCATGGCCCCAACTGTAAGCCAGTCGAAGACCCCCACATCGATTCCCCAGTTGGCCCTCGTGATGTCCTGGGTGATGCGCCCGTCCGTCGATCCCACCACAGGAGAAAACCCACCGTCTCCCGTGACATCGCGGACGATATTCTGCAGCGTCGGCATCCCCGGGAATAGAGAAAGAGAGGTTGGGTCCGTCAGATCGTCTCCCAGCGCCTCGATCGACTCCGAACCGTCCGCGCTCCGCCCGAATCGTGAGTCCCATGCGTCGAACACAGCGTGGGCCTGCACACGGATGCGCCCCCGCGGCACCATCGTCTCGTTGAGGACTTGGGCGGACAGCGCGCCAGCCCCCAGTCCCGGCGCGACCCACACGCCCAAGCCCGGCGCGAGCCACACCGCGAACACCACCACGATCCAAAGCGGGAACGCCTTAGCGGAGGTCGGCGATGGAGGCGTCACAGAGAACGCTCGCCTCAGCCTGAGTCGCATGCCGTGGTCGATCAAATCGGGTTCCGAACAGGGGTAGAACCGGGGTGTCGAACAGGCGCCCCGAGGGGGCGTTCCGCCGCACAGTATAAGGGTTTACAGGGATGCGAGGAACACAGTTCCCGGGCCCGAAAACCCATTGACCCCCCACGGCCTTGTGTCTAGCTTCGTTGGCGCAACACAATGCGGGAATAGCTCAGTTGGTAGAGCACAACCTTGCCAAGGTTGGGGTCGCCGGTTCGAGTCCGGTTTCCCGCTCTCGCGACGGGGGCAGCAGCAGCAGCTGCTCGCCCCCGTCGCGTATCCGGCGCCGTGGCCAAGTGGTAAGGCAGAGGACTGCAAATCCTTTATCCCCAGTTCGAATCTGGGCGGCGCCTCTGCAGGACGATCGAACGGACGCGAGGACGCCCCTCGCCCATCTCATCAGAGCTCCATCTGGTGATGACGCTGCCCGGATTCAGCGAGTCGACGCCCATGAGCACCAGAATCAGTCGCGAAGTCCGGCTCAGGAAACGCCCCATCGGCCTTCCCACCACTGCGGACTTCGAGCTAGCCGACGTCACCGTGCCAGCGCCCATGAGTGGCCAGATCCTCGTCGAAAACCTCTACATGTCGGTCGATCCATACATGCGAGGTCGCATGATCGACCGCGAGAGCTACGTCCCCGCCTTCCAACTCGGCGAAGCCCTCCAGGGTGGCGCGGTGGGACGGGTCATCGAGTCCCGAAACGACCGATTCCAGGTCGGCGACCACGTCCTGTCCATGAACGGCTGGCGCGAGCGATTCCTGAGTTCTGGTGCCGATCTCCAGAAGGTCGATCCCGCAGCGGCCCCGCTATCCGCGTATCTGGGAGTCCTGGGGATGCCCGGATTCACCGCCTGGTACGGCCTCCTGGAGATCGGTCGCCCGCAGCCCGACCAAACCGTCTTCGTCTCCGGCGCCGCCGGCGCCGTCGGTTCCGCCGTGTGCCAGATTGCAAAGGCCATGGGATGCCGGGTCGTCGGAAGCGCCGGATCCGACGAGAAAACGACATGGCTCACCGATGAGGTAGGAGTCGACGTAGCGATCAACTACAAGACGATTGGTGATGCCCCCGCTCGGTCCCTCGGCGACGTGAAGCACGCCGCGAGCCACGATGACACGGCGAGCCACGATCACACACCGAGCCACGATCACACACCGAGCCACGATCACACCGCCAGCCACCTGCGCGCAGCACTCCACGAGGCCGCCCCGGATGGTATCGACATCTACTTCGACAACGTCGGAGGGAATCACCTCGAAGCCGCGCTGTGGGGCATGAACCCCTTCGGA
>JAFDCW010000232.1 GCA_019312705.1 Deltaproteobacteria bacterium | reverse complement strand
GGCGCCACGAGAGGCGGCCTGACGGCTCCGCGCGACTTCGTCGCCCTTTCGCCTCGGGCCGCCTCTCGTGGCGCCTTCTTGTTGAGGATGGTAAACCGGCGACAACGTGACCAAGCAGCGAGAACTCTTCGGTACCGACGGCATTCGCGGCCTCGCAAACGCCGGTACAATGACCCCCGAGGTGGCGTTCCGCATCGGCGCCGCCGTGACCTACCAAGCCCGGCTCCGGGGCAGCGCGACCCCCCGGGTCGTCATCGGCAAAGATACCCGTATCTCGGGTTACCTCTTTGAGACCGCGCTCTCTTCGGGGGTATGCGCGATGGGAGGCCGGGTCATGCTGTCCGGCCCGCTGCCCACGCCCGCCGTCGCCCACCTGACGACGAGCATGCGCGCAGATGTCGGGGTGGTGATCAGCGCGTCCCACAACCCCTACCAAGACAACGGCATCAAGATCTTCGGCGCCGACGGGTTCAAGCTCCCCGACGCCGAAGAGCTCGACCTCGAAGCCCTCATCACTGGCGATGCCATCGACAAGAAGCGCCCAACGGGGCTGCGCGTTGGCACCGCGGAGCGCCTCGACGACGCGCCGGGGCGATACGTCGCCTTCGTGAAGGCCACCTTCCCCTCCGAACTCAAGCTCGACGGGTTGCGCATCGTCGTCGATGCCGCGAATGGGGCCGCCTACCGCGTCGCACCGAGCGTCTTCGCCGAGCTCGGCGCCGAAGTCTTCTCCCTCGGGGTCAAACCCAACGGAAAGAACATCAACAAGAAGACCGGCGCCCTGCACCCGGCAACCGCCGCCCACGAGGTCCTACGCCATAGCGCCGACATCGGCATCGCCCTCGATGGCGACGCCGACCGAGTCATCGTCATCGATGAGAAGGGCAACGAGATCGACGGCGACACCGTGATGGCGCTCTGCGCTACGCGCATGATTCGCCAGCGGCGCCTCCGCCGGAAGACGCTGGTCGCGACCGTGATGAGCAACCTCGGCCTCGAGCGAGCCATCGAGGGCGAAGGCGGCAAGTTGATCCGGACCGCGGTCGGTGACCGCTACGTCGTCGAGGCGATGCGCCGCAAAGGCTACAATTTTGGCGGCGAGCAGTCCGGCCACATGGTCTTCCTCGACCACGCGACGACCGGCGACGGGCTGGTCGCAGCCCTGCAGCTCGTAGCCATCGTGCTGCGCGAAGGGCGGCCCCTCTCGGAGCTCGCCAAAGAAGTGATGACCCGCGTGCCCCAGGTCCTGGTCAACGTCAAGCTCAGCGACCGCCAACCCCTCTCGGAGATGGCGCGCACGCAGAAGGCGATGGCCGACGCGGTGAAGAAACTCGGCAAGAACGGCCGGGTCCTCGTCCGTTGGAGCGGGACCGAAGCGAAGCTCCGGGTGATGATCGAAGGCCCGTCGACGAACCGCATCGAACGCCTCGCGAATCAGATCGCCGCAGAAGCCCGCCGGGACGTGGGCTGAGTCCGGCTGAGTGGGGGCTGACTCAGGGAGCCGGGCCGGTCGGGGCCGGCGCTGAAATCGGCCGCGGGGTCGCGGCGCCCGGAACACGGGTTACGAGCACCTCGGTGGGATCGATGCTCACGACCTCGACGTCGCGCGGCAGGCCGCGAAGTTCGACGGTCAGCGGCCGGGTGCCGCCGAGGGAGAGGTCCTCCGACGCGGAGT
This sequence comes from Deltaproteobacteria bacterium, assembly GCA_019312705.1. Next base: position 5,257 of record JAFDCW010000232.1, on the reverse strand, counting down.
CGACCCAAGGCACGAGGCGGTCCGGGTCGATGCCCGCGATCAGCTCCGGGGCGCCACGCACCACCACGTCGATGGTCGTCGGGCGAACCCGAGCTGCGGGGCCCACGGGGATGATTTCGAGTCCCGTGAGGGTGCGCTCGTCGCGCTCTGGAACGACCTGGAACCGCACCGTGACCGAACCACCATTCGGATAGGACGCATGGGCCGGCGCCGGGTCGAGACGCACGATGCGTTCGTAGGTTCCGGCGCCGAGGCCGCGGATATTGAGCGCTTCGGTCCGGATGACCTGGCGCGCGTCGATCTCCGGCTTGGGCCCGTTGACGAGGACGCCCGCCGGCTCCACCACCGGCACCGAGAGCGAAAGCCCATCCCCCGGTTCGCCGTTCACGACCGCCTCGACGGGGATCTCGCGCTCATCGCGTTCGGCGTAGTGCAGCGGAATCGACGCCGGCGCGAGCTGCACGATCTCGATACCCACGGGGAGCTCGAAACTCTCAGGCTCGATGTAGTAGTAGCTGAGATCCGTATCGGTCAGGTCGACCTGAATCGCGTCCAGCTCCTCTCGCCGAATCGAGTTCAGCAGCGACCGACTACCGCGCAGGCTGACCCGGACCCGGTCCGGGAGCTCACTCACCAAGATGTGGTCCGAATCCGCCGCCGGGAGGATGGCGACGATGTCCACGAACACCGACCGCTGCGCGTCCTCGGCGCCGTGTACGAGGGAGAAGAGGATGATCGACGCGGCGAGGGCGAAGAGCTTCAGGCCGACGTTCTCCGTAAAGGCTTCTCTCAGGCGTGCCAGGATCCAGCTCACGTGTCCGCCTTGTTTGCGCCCGGGACCGACTTCCGGTCGGCGGCGTCAGCCTTCTGACCATCGGCCTTGACGGACTTCACGGGCTTCGCAGCCTCGATCTCGGCTTTCGGGCCCCGGAAGAAAAGACCGAGCAGGGCGTCCCGGAGCGAAGGCGCGTCGAGGTCGCGGATGATGTTGCCGTGCACACAGAGGCTGATCGCGCCCCGCTCCTCGGAGACCACGACGACCACCGCGTCGGTCTCTTCGGTGATGCCGATCGCCGCCCGATGCCTCGTACCGACGTTGCGGTCGATGGCGGGGCTGACGGTCAGCGGCAAGAACGTCCCCGCCTGAGCGACCCGACCGTCGCGGATGATGACCGCTCCGTCGTGCATTGGGTTTTCGAAGCTGGGGATGAAGATGCTGTAGAGCAGCTCTTTGGTGACCGCCGCATCGAGCTCGGTCCCGGGCTCGATGAATTCGTCGAGAGCCGCCCCGCGCTCGAAAACGATGAGCGCGCCGACTCGCTTCTGGGCAAGCTGAGTGCTGGCCTTGATGACCTCTTCGAAGATGTGCGTTTCCCGCGCCGAGGTGCTCGTACGCCAGAGCGGCCCCCGCCCCACACGCATGAGAGCGCGGCGGATGTCCGCCTGAAAGATCACCACCACGATGAGCACCAGATACGTGACGACCGCGTCGAGAATCGCCCAGACGGTCACGAGACCCATGCGGCGGGCGAGTTCGTAGACGAGGAAGACGAAGGCGAGACCGATGCCCATCTGCATGGCCCGGGTGCCTCGCACCAGGACGAGCACGCGATAGATGACGAAGGCCACCAAGCCGATGTCGGCGAGGTCGATGGCCACGGCCAGGGGATCTCGCGCGAAGAAGCCGCCGAGGTTCGTGAAAATCTCCCACATCAGCGAAGATCCCCGATGGCTTCGGCGACCCGCGCCGCTTGGCAGCTCTCTCGCACGTCGTGGACTCGGACGGCGTGGGCACCACCGAGGACCGCCGCGGTGAGGGCAGCGATGCTGCCGCCGAGGCGCTCACCGGGCCCCGGAACGTCACCGCTCCTGGCCGGTGCGACCCGGGCGATGAAGGACTTGCGGCTCGCACCAACGAGGACCCGATGCCCGGTCGCGACGAACTCTCTGACGCCCCCGAGCAGGGCGGCGCTCTGGGCGGCGGTCTTGGCAAAGCCCACGCCGGGGTCGATCCAGATCCGAGACCTGGGCACCCCGGCATCGACCGCGTCCTCGACTCGGCCTTCGAGTTCCCGGAGGACCTCACCGACCACTTCGCCGTAGGCCGTGTTTGCGGCGTCGATGGCGCCGTCTCCCCGGTTGTGCATCAGGACCAGGTCGGCGTCGGCGTCGGCGACAGCCCGGAGCAGCGAAGGGTCCCGGCCGCCGGAGACGTCGTTGACCACGCTTGCCCCCGCGGCAACGCAGGCCCGGGCGACCTCGCCCTTGACCGTATCGATGCTCACCCGGGCGCCGTGCTCCTTCACGAGCAGCTCCACCACGGGCAAAACCCGCCGGAGTTCTTCGGCCTCGGTGATTCGCTCTGCCCCTGCGCCATACGCCTTACCGGCCGGCCGAGACGACTCCCCACCGACGTCAATTCGGTCGGCGCCGTCCGCCAGCATCGTTAAAGCGTGCGCGACCGCGCGCTCGGCGTCCACAAAGCGCCCGCCGTCACTGAACGAATCAGGGGTGACGTTCAGAACTCCCCAGACCTCACAGGGAGTGTCCCGACTTTGCCCTTCCCCCCTGATCGTCACCAACTCTCCTCAGGAGCCCTGAGGCACCTCGCGCGGACGAGGCTGGAAGATCGAGCCCTTCTTGTCCTTGTCGTCCTTAGATTTCTGCTTCTTCTGGGCGTAGGTGGGGATGACGATCCGATGGCGCTCGGGAAGCTCTTCCCCGTTCATGATGGCGTTGATTTCCTCGTTGTCGAGGGTCTCCCGCTCGAGCAGCGCCTCGGCGATGGCATCGAGCTTGTCCATGTTTTCCGAGATGATCTTGGTCGCCCGGGCGTACTGCGTGTCGATGATGCGCCGTACTTCTTTGTCGATCTCGCAAGCGGTCTGCTCGGAGTAGTCGTTGTTCTTCGCCGCGGGCCCGAACTGGAACCCGCCCGCGCCTTCCTTTTCGCCGTAGGTCAGGGGACCCATCGCTTCGGTCATGCCCCACTCGGTGACCATGGACCGGGCGAGGCCGGTTGCCTTCCGGAAGTCGTCGGCAGCGCCAGTGGTGAGCTGGTCGAACTTGGCTTCTTCGGCGATGCGTCCGCCGAGGGCCATGGCGATGCGCTCTTCGACCCAGCTGGCCGAATAGCCGAGACGCTCTTCGATGGGCAGGGACATCGTCATGCCGAGGGCCGGGCCGCGGGGAATGATGGTGACCTTGTGGATGGGGTCGTGGTTCGGGAGCAGCTCAGCGACGAGGGTATGCCCCGCCTCGTGCCACGCCGTGGTGCGCTTTTCACGGTCGCTGATGACCATCGAGCGTCGCTCGGAGCCCATGAGGACCTTGTCCTTGGCCATCTCGATGTCGGACATGGACACGTAGTCCTTGTCGAGGCGCGCCGCGAGCAGCGCCGCTTCGTTGACCAGGTTTTCGAGGTCGGCCCCGGTGAAGCCGGGCGTACCCCGAGCGATGATCTCGAGGTCGACGTCGGGAGACAGGGGGGTCTTCCTCGTATGCACCATCAGGATGCCCTGACGCCCGACGATATCCGGGCGGGAAACCATGATGCGACGGTCGAAGCGACCCGGGCGAAGGATCGCCGGGTCGAGGACGTCCGGCCGGTTGGTGGCGGCGATCATGATGACGCCTTCGTTCGACTCGAAGCCGTCCATCTCGACCAGCAGCTGGTTGAGGGTCTGCTCGCGCTCGTCGTGACCCCCGCCCATGCCCGAGCCGCGGTGCCGGCCAACGGCGTCGATCTCGTCGATGAAGATGATGCAGGGCGCGTTCTTCTTGCCCTGTTCGAAGAGGTCGCGGACCCGGGAGGCCCCGACGCCGACGAACATCTCGACGAAGTCCGAGCCCGAGATGCTGAAGAACGGCACCCCGGCCTCTCCGGCGATGGCCCGAGCGAGCAGTGTCTTCCCCGTACCCGGAGCACCGACCAGCAGCACACCCTTCGGGATGCGCCCGCCGAGGCGTTGGAACTTCTTCGGATCCTTGAGGAAAGCGATGATCTCTTCGCAGTCGTCCCTCGCCTCGTCGATGCCCGCGACGTCCGCGAAGGTGACCTTGTTTTGGGCCTCGTTGAGGAGCTTTGCGCGACTCTTGCCGAAGCTCATCGCCTTGCCACCAGAGGACTGGAGCTGGCGCATGAAGAAGATGAAGATGCCGAGGAGGAAGAGCATCGGGAGCCAGGTCACCAGCACGCTGGTCCAGAGCCCGTTTTGGTCTTCCGGCAAGAACTGTACGTTGACGTCTCGCTCGATCAGGTCGTGATTGAGCTGCTCGCCGATGACACCGATGGTGACCTTCTTCTCGCGAGCGCTGTTGTCGCCCTGCTGGACCGTGAAGGTGATCTCGGCGCTGTTGTCGTGAGGACGGATCTCGACCTTATCCACGTGGCCGGCCCGGACGTCCGTGATGAAATCACTGAACGCGACGCTGCGCGGAGGCTCGCCCTCGGCCACCAAGTTGTAGATGGCGACGAACATGAGGATGAGAAGGACCCAGAGCAGGAGGGTCTTGTGGCTTTGTTTCACGGGGAGTCCTCGAACGACGGGCGCCCGGAGGAGGACAAACCACCCCCGAACACGAATAATCTAGCTAGCACAGGGCCCTTGGACCATCAATGCTCTGGGTACTGTGGGTCGGGGTGTCCAGCCCCGAGAGCCCACCCGATGAAGATTAATCATTCTTCACGGGGAGTGGGCTCCCGCGAGTCCAAACGCTCGCTGATGGTGAGAATCTTCCCGTCGAGGCGCGCCACCAGATGGTGAGGGAGCCGGACCTCGCCCCGGGGCCCCCGATCTGCGGACCCCGCGCCACCGACCAATTGGTCGACGGACACCAGGTGAGCACGGCGCGGCGCCACCCCCGTGGCCTCCTCGAGGAAGCACCGGAGGGCCTCCCGCCGGGCCGCAGCATCCCCCCCCCCGAGCGTCGCGATGTCGAGGCCGCCGGGGCGCCGGGCCCCCGCGAGGAGCTCCTGGCCGACCCGGTGGACCAGGGCACGGGTCGCCCGGGCATCATCTGCGAGCTGGGCGAGGTGCGAAACGACCGCCGGATCCTCTGCGGCGAGCATCGGGAGCAGCTCCTGGCGAACGCGGACTCGGGTGAAGCGGGGGTCCTGATTGCTAGGATCCTCAATGAATTCGAGGCCGTGGTGTTCCAGGTGGGCGACCACGTCCGATCGCCGAACATCGATGAGGGGGCGAATCACCCCGTCGAGGCGCTTGGCCTCGATGCCGGCGAGGCCGCGGACCGAGGC
>JAFDCW010000008.1 GCA_019312705.1 Deltaproteobacteria bacterium | reverse complement strand
GAATCGCACCGTAGATGAGCTCGTCCTGATCGGCCGTCTCGACCCAGCTCATCTCGATGTGGGCGAGGGCCCGACCGAAGATGCCCAGGTTGCGATAGGGGCTCTCGGTCTCAGGGGTGGCCCGGGCGACCGCCCCCGCGAGGGACCCAACGACAACCACCGTCAGGACCCAGAATATGCGCTCTCGTTTTGCGATGGACCGCACCAAGGGAACCTCTCATTGACACCGTTACACGTATCCTGTGTAGTACCATGACGGACACCCACTCCGGACAGCAGCAACGTACCCCGGGGTGGTCAAATGGAGGATAGCGGGAGCATGGGTGGAACCGACAAGCGCAAGCAGAGCCTCTACTTTCCAGAGTCGATGCTGCAAGACATCCAGCACGAGGCCGCGCGCCTCGACCGTTCCCTGAGCTGGATCGTCCAGCGCTGCGTGAAGATCGGGATTCAGGAAATCCGCAAGCTGCCCTCGGTCAACGACATCGAGGACGTGACCGACACCGGTTCCGCCAGCTGAGGCGCCTTTGGCGAAGCTGGTCTACGACCATCAGGGCTTCGCGGTAGCGGAGGACGGGACGCGGCTCTTCTATGGGGTCCTAGGCTCGGGTCCCCTCGTCGTCCTGAACGACGGCATCGGCTGCGACGGATTCGCCTGGAAATACATCCAGCCGGAGTTCGCCCGGGACCACACGGTGGTGCATTGGCACTATCGCGGCCACGGTCGCAGCGGCCTCCCCCGGGACCGAGCACGGCTCGACATCCCGGCCATTGCTAGGGATCTGACGGCGGTCCTGGCCAAGGTGGACAAGGACCTGGACGTCAACGGCGGGGCGATCCTCATGGGTCACTCGATGGGCACGCAGGTGTGCCTCGAATACGACCGGCTCTTCCGTCATCGGGCCCGCGCCCACGTGCTCTTGTGCGGCAGCTACGGGAAAGTCACGGAGACGTTCCACGGCTCCGACATGCTCAAGCAGGTGCTGCCGACCCTCATCGAGCAGGTTCAGCGGCGCCGCGGCCTCGCCCGGGCCCTGTGGGGCCGCGTCTCACCTGCGGTGGCTTTTCGGGTCGCCAGCATGTCGGGGGAAATCGACGCCCTCAACATCCAGCAGGAAGACTTCGAAACGTACTGGGAGCACATCAACCTGATGGACCCGGACATCTTCTTGCCGATGCTCCGGGGCGCCGGTGAGCACAGCGCCGAGGACTTTCTCACGTCCATCGACGTACCCGCCCTGGTGATCGCCGCCGAGCGCGATACGTTCACCCCTTCGGAACTCGCCCAGTCCATGGCAGACCGCATCCCCGGCGGAGAGTTCACCCTGCTCGAAGGCGCCAGCCATGCCGCCCCAATCGAGCACCCGGACACCATCATCGCCCGCATCCGCGAGTTCCTCGCGACACGTCTCTAGTTCAGCTCGCCTGAAACGAGCCCAATCTCCGATTTCGTGCGAGGTCGGTTCTCCTGCAAGGCGCCCAAGCGTAGGAATACCAAAGGTATTTCAAGCGCCGGGCAACACAGCAGGAGGGCCGAGATCGCGCGAAATCAGTATTCGACGCGGAAGAGCTGCTGGCCCATCAACAACATGATGCCGGTGCGGAGCGGTGCGGTGTCGTCGACACGCGTGAAGGTGCCGTTGGAGCTACCCGTATCCGTGAGGAAGATCTTGCCGCCTTCTCCGTGGATCCGGCAGTGCAGCCCTGAGACGTAACCGTCATCGGGGAAGATGATATCGCCGCGCTCGCGGCCGAGGTGCAGGCCCTCGGGAGGCACGCAGTAGCTGTTGCCGTAAGTTTCCCGGCCGATCATCAGGCGGATACGCCCGAGGTAACCCGGATCGGGGCTGCCCATGAGCTCGACGCCGTCCGCACCGACGGGCTTTCGGTCGAGCTCCTCGTACCGGAGAATCTCCTGGCCGATCCGAAAGATACTTCCGTTTTTGAGTTCGTTTGGTGCGTCCGCATCGACGCGGATGTAGATGCCGTTGAGGCTGTCTTCGTCCTTCACCTCGAGGTCGTCGCCCGCGAAGGAGAAGGTCGCGTGAACCGGCGAGAGGTACGAGTCGGCCTCGAATACTCCCCCCGCGGTGCGCCCGACCGTGGTCGAGCCATCGGTGAGGGAAAACGTATCCCCTTCGGTCCCGTCCGGACGAATGAGGACCAACTTGCCGCGACCTGCCGCCGCAGGAGCTGCGTCAGCAGGAGGCGCTTCTGCAGCCGGAGCCGGCGCGGCGGCCGCCGGGGCCGCCGCCGCGGCCTGAACATCGGCCATGGGATGGCCGCAGCTACCGCAGAACTTGAAGTTGTGGGGCACGTCGTTGGAGCACTTCGGGCACGAGAGCTTTTCGCCGTCCCCAGCCGGGGCCGCTGCTGGAGCTGGAGCTGGAGCCGGAACCGAAGCGGGAGCCGAAGCCGGAACCGAAGCGGGCGATTCCGCAGGGGCAGGGGCGCCCGGAGCCGGTAGGGCCGCCGCACCACCGAACTGCTGCCCGGTACCAGGGCCTTCACTCGCCGAAGGCGAGCCAACCTCTGTGCCACCGTCCTGCTCGAAGCCCGCGGGGGGCGTCGGGGCGGTGAAGCTCTTCGGCGCCTGAGCGGAATCCCGAGGTAGCTCGGCTCCGCACCCTAGACAGAACTTATAGTGGTCCTGATTCTCTTTGGCGCACCTGGGACAGACGATCACCGGGGTCCTCCATGCGTCTCACACACCCCCCAAATGAGGGGAAAAACGCCATACGTTCGGGGAGGATAGGCGTCTCCCGCGCGTTGGGTCAAGGAGCCTTTCGAGCACTTTTCGCACTCGATTTGGTCCAGCCGTACCGCCCCGCCGTTCGGAGTGGTAGATTCCTGCCGCCCTTCCTCCCTGACCCCGCCGATGGCCGTATGTCCGAGATGCAGTGCCAAGGTCGTCCCCGGCGATGAAGTCTGTAGGGGGTGTGCCCGCACGTTGCCCCACGCTCTTCGAGCGAACCTCGATCTCGACACGTTCGTCGGGCGGACCATCGATGGGAAATACAAAGTCCTGGAGCTCATCGGTGAAGGGGCGATGGGCCGAGTGTACGAAGCTCGGCAGCTCGCCCTCGACAAGGGCATCGCCATCAAGGTCCTGCATACGCATCTCGCCAACGACCCGAAGGTCAAGAAGCGCTTCCACCGCGAGGCGCGGGCCGCGAGCCGGCTGAACCACCCGAACTCGCTGCACATCATCGACTTCGGTGAAGACACCGACGGCACCCTCTACATTGCGATGGAGCTCCTCGACGGAGACGACCTGCTCGCGATCATCGAGGAAGACGCGCCCCTGACTCCGCGGCGGATCTACGACTTGATGCGCCAGGTACTGAGCGCCCTCGACTCGGCCCACCACGCCGGCGTCGTTCACCGCGACCTCAAACCCGAAAACGTCATCGTCCTCGAGTCACCCAGCGGCGAAGAGCACGTGAAAGTCTGTGACTTCGGCATCGCCAAAATCCAAGAAGCCGATGGTGGGTCCGCGATCACCATCACGGGTTTCGTCTGCGGGACGCCCGAGTACATGGCCCCGGAGCAAGCACGGGGAGAAGAGCTCGACAAGCGCGCCGACCTCTACGCGGCGGGGTGCATGCTGTACCAGATGCTGACGGCGTCCTTGCCGTTCATGGCGGAATCGGCGCTCGGGATCATCACCAAGCACCTCACCGCGGTGCCTGTGCCGCCACGGACGCGAAAGCCCGAGTGGAAGATCCCCCGCGCCCTCGAGCGGGTCTGTTTGCACGCGATGCGCAAGGACCGGGACGAACGCTACCCCGATGCACCGTCGATGAGCGAGGCGCTCAAACTGGCGGTTCGCAGCCTCGGCGACGACGCAGACGTTCCCCTGGGCTCGTTCCAGGCGCAGGGGGAAGAGGAGCACGCCCGCGACGGCGACGAAGACGGGGACGACGAGGAGCTTCCGGACCGCGGCTACGTCTGGGCGGCCCTCCTGGTCCTGCTGGGTGCTGCGGCGATAGGGCTCGCGCTCTACAGCGCCGACCCGCAATCCACGACGGAAAACGTCCCCCAAAGCGCAACTCCGCCGCCGAACGCGGACGCCCAGGCCGGATTGCTGACCGGAGACGGCGGCGGCGATGGCGGCGCCCTACCGGACGACGCCGGCGCGCCCGACGCCAACCGGTCAGGAGATGCGATGGCCGCGGCGACCGCGGACGGTGCCACGGCGGCGGCCGATGGTGGAGAGGGTGACGCCGGAGACTCCGCGCCGATTCGTGTGCGACGCCCCGACCGGGTGCGCCGCCCAACCATGGACGCGAACCCGCCCGCGACGCCGACAGAAAGTCCAGGACAGGTCGCCTATCGCGAAGGACGCGAACTCTTCCTCGCCAATGACCTTCGCGGGGCGATCGGTCGCTACGAGACCGCCGCCCGGCTCATGCCGGGCAATTCCCAGGTTCAGAAGCAACTGGGCCGAACCTACACACGCGTCGGTGATGTCGCACGGGGCAGAGACGCTTACCGCCGCTACCTCGAACTCAACCCAAACGCCCCCGACCGCGCCATCATCGAACGCCAAATCGGCCTAGGCCAATAGCCGCAAGAAGGCGAAAGGGCGACGTCAGTCGAACGGAGCTAGATTGCCGGCAATAGCCTGCAGGCTTCTAGGTAGTCATCTCGACGCGGAGTAGCTGCTTGCCCAGGAACAAGTAATCTCCGTGGGCGAGCTCTTGCTCGGTGTCGATGCGGAAGTAGGTGCCGTTCTTGCTGCCGTCATCGGCCAGCGTGAACGAGCCGTCCCCGGCCATCTCGAGCTTGGCGTGGTTCCCAGACATGTAGATGTCTTCGGGGAAGTTCAGGTCGCACTCTTCACGGCCGATGGTACCGGTGTTTTCGCGGGCGCAGAAGACCATGCCGTCGGCGCCGCCCTTGAGCACCTGGATGATGCGGAAGGGGCTCGGCCTCTTGGGCGAGCTGTAATAGTAGGTCTGGTCTGCTTCGGGCCCCGAAGTGTCCTTCGGAGTCGATTCGAGGCGAAACACCTCGTCACCGCAGAGGAAGAGGTCGCCGGGCTTGATCGGCACCGACTCCCGGACGCGTACGTACACGCCGTTCTTCGAGCCCTCATCACGGACGACGAGCTTCTCGCCACGGTAGATGAAGTTTGCATGGCGCGGGCTGAGCCATGTGTCGTCGGGAAAGAGGATCTGTGCGTCCTCCCGTCCCGCGACGTGTTCCTGCCCCTGGAGCAGATAACTCAAGCCATCGACACCCTGGTCGCCGCGGATGAGGATCAAGCGAGCCTTCCCCGGTGCCTGCATCCCGCCGAAGAAGTCGACCTGGAGATCACGGACCTCCGACGGGACGGTCGCACCGCACGCGCCACAGAATTTGTGGCCCGACGGCACGGGGCTCGAGCACTGCTTACAGACGTAATTGCGCGCTTGCTCCATCAGTTCCTCTTTGGTCAGCGTTGCCGCACTTGCTGCGGCAATCTCCGGGGCCTCGGGGGCGACGACTGTGGCTGCGGCGGGGGCCACAGCCGGGGGTCGGGAACCAAGAGACAGGTCACCGCCACAGGCAGGGCAAGTGCCCGTGCCCATCGGGCTGAACGTGTCGCACACGCCACACGCAATCCCGATGCCTTGTCCCATCGCTCCCGAATCACCCCTTTACCCGAACAATCTTCGAGATTTGTAGGCGAACCTCGGCCCCTACGTCAACGAATCCCGGCCGATCGCGTTCATGTCGGCCGAGATCGCGTGACAATTGCGACTTCTCGGGGAGGCCGGACCAGCCCCAAGGTCATGGAGACACGGATCCTGCCCGCGCCGCGGCGCGGACCGAAGGCTCTCCATCGTCGCGAGCCGCGCGGGCCAACGCCGCCCGGGAGGCCGCGCCCCCGAGGGAGACCAGGGCCCTCGCTGCCGCTTCACGAACGAACGCGTATTCGTCCTCTCGGAGCGCCGCCTCGAGGGCCCGGCGTCCCGCTTCTGCGCCCATACGCCCGAGGGTCTGGGCGGCCATGGTGCGTACGGCCCAATCCCCGTGTCCCGACAGGATCGCCGTGACCCGAGGAACAGCCTCGGCATGCTGGGGACCGAGCGAAGCGAGGGCGGCTCGCTGTACGACCGCTTCGTCATCTTCGAGGGCGCGGGAGACCGCACCGGTCGCGTCGGGCTGACGGAAACGGGCGAGGAGGGCCACGACGCCGCTGCGAATCCGCGGGTCCGGGTGGCCCGCTGCTCTCAGAAACTCGGGGACCAGGCCGAGGGCGAGCGCCGAGAGCTCCTCCTCGGCGGCGTTTCGTTCGGCGCTCGGCCAACGCGCGAGGTCCCGGGTCAGCGGGCCGAGGGAGACCAGCCCTGTGCCCCCAACGTTTCCGTCCCCACGCAGCACGTCGAGGGCGGCGCCGACGCGCTCGACCGGCCCCCGAAGGGCGTTCGATGCGGCCGCGGTGAGCGCGTCCCGGGAGGCCGAAAGGTCAGTCGGGCCGAGCACCGGGGGCCCCGTCTCCAGGACGATCGAGCGCACGTATCCCGCCGCGCTGCGCCCCGGAGGAAGGACGGGGAAAGGCGTCGCTGCCCCCTCACCTTCCCCGGCGAGGTCGTGCAATCCGTGGGCAGCGGCGCGCCGCTGCCGTGCATCTTCGTCGAACAGGGCCTCCGCAAGGGCATCCCGGGCCACCTCGTCCCCGAGCTTGCCCAGGGCCCCGGCGGCGGCGACGGCGACGATGCCGGTCCGGGTGCGAAGCATCACCACCAGGGGCTGCGCAGAGGCCGGGTCCCGGAGCTCGCCGAGGGCCCAGGCCGCCGCCGCCTGGACGTACACGCTGCGATCGGATCGCAGGAGGCCCCCGAGGGCTTCCGCTGACGCGCGGTCGCCGGCGCGGCCGAGGCCGAGGGCCGCAAATGCGCGCACGCTCGGATCGCCCCGAGAGAGCAGTCCGCGCATCGCGCTCACCGCGCCGCGCCCCCCCATCTGGGCCAGCCCCCACCCTGCAACGGCGCGAAGGCGACGTTCGGGCCCCTCCGCGATGGCCGAGAAGCGCTGCGCGAGGTCCGGCGGAGCGATCGCGCCGGCGGCGATGAGAGCCGCGCTGCGCGTCGCCATGTCCCCGTCGCCCTCCGCCACGGCCAGGAGAGGCGCCGCCGCGTTGTCGTTGCCGAGGTGCCCGAGGATGGCGACCGCGACGCGGCGTTGTGCAGGGTCGTCGTCGGCGAGGGCTTCGAGGAGCGGCTTCAGGGCGCGGGTGCCGAGGCGGCGAAGATTCGCCAGCGCCGCCGCCGCCGGGGCGCCCTGGCCGCCACGCAGAGCCTCGATCCACGGCGAGGTGAGGCCATCGTAGAGCTCAACGACCAGCTTGCGATAGACCGGCCGGCGGGGATGCCCCAGAGCGAGGGGGAGAAGGTCGCCCTCGAGGGCCTCGAGGGTCCCGCTGCCGAGGTGGATCTGCATCGACGCCCGGGCGGCCCTCGCGACGAGGTCGTCATCCGGGGAGGCGCGGACGACGCGGCGGAAGAGCTGATCCGCTTCCGGGAACTCCGCCCGGGAGAGGTGGATCTCCGCCAAATCTAGATACGTCGGAAAGAGGCGCTCGTTCAGCTCGATCGCTCGCCGGTAGCTCGCCATGGCCCGAGCATTGTCTTGGCGGGCCCGGTAGAGGTCACCGAGGCGTCGATGGGCGGTGGCGTCATCAGGGGTCCGGGCCACGGCCTCGGCCGCATACCGCACCGCGTCTTCGTCGCGGTAGAGCGCCAGGGAATGTTCGGCCATGCGCGTGAGGTAACGAGGGGCGCGGCGAGGGTCGGCTTCGACGAGCCGCCCGAGGACCTCGATGGCGCCCGCGAGGTCGCCCCGACTGGTCCGGACCCTCTCGAGGACCAGCAGGCTCTCCACGTCTCCGGGCTCGAGGGTGATGATGCGGGAGAGAATCCGCTCGGCATCGGCAGCCCGAGCCGGCCCCGACCGCCGATACGCCTCCGCCAGGAAGCGCCCCGCCTCGACATCCGGGGGGGCGCCGCGAAACCGTGATCGCAGCTCGGAAATTCGATCCGAGAGCCTTCGGGATCGCGCCCAGATGCCGACGATGCGCTGCCGCGCCTCCCGCTTGGCGGCGCGGTCGTCCCCGGCGAGGACCAGCACCCGCTGCCACTCGGTGACCGCGTCGTCGTTGCGACGAATGCGCTCGAGGGAGTTCGCGAGGCCCCGGACGTAGGGGAGCTCGTCGGGGGCGAGGCGCACGGCTTCGCCGTATTCGCGAATCGCCTCTTCGAGCATGTCGTGATCGGCATAGACCGCACCGAGGGCCGCGTGCCCCTCGGCGCGGTTGTTCACCGTGCTGAGGATTCGCCGCCAGGTGGCGATAGCCCCTCGGCGGTTCCCCGCTTCGAGCTGCTGGGCACCGAGGGCCACGAGATGAGCCGGGTCGTTCGGCTCGATGCGTGCGAGGTGCTCAACCTCCCGTGATGCGAGTTCGTCCTCCCCCCAACGGGAGTAGAGCTCCGCAATCGCCTGATGCACGGCCGGCTCCCGAGGGTAGCGTCGGCTCGTCTGGGCTGCTCGCCGTAGGGCTTCGTCGCGACGACCGACCTGCATCAGCAGGTTGGCCAGCTCGACGACAAATCGTGGCTCCCGGGGGGCTCCGCGAATCAGGGCCTCGTACTCGCGAATCACGTCTTCGATGCGACCGGAGCGGCTCAGGAGCTGAATGACGCGCACCCGCGTATCGATGTGGCGCGGCGACCGGGCCAAAGCGCGCCGGTAGGCCGAAAGGGCCTCGTCCTCGTTGCCCAGCTCATCGTGGATCCGCCCGAGCAGCTCCTGCACCTCGAAACCCTGACCGCGGCGCGCGAGTTGGGCCGCGAGCTCCGGGAGGCGGTCACCGCGGCGGTACGCTTCGACCAGAACGTCGTAAATTTCGACCCTCACCCCCGAGGTCCGGCCGGCCAGGCGCAGAGCCCGCTCGAGGGTCTGGATGGCGGCGTCCGGGGAGCCGGCGGCGAGCTGGGCCTCTCCCATCTCGCGGAGGATCGGCGGGAGCACCCGATTGTCCCCGCGCAGCCGTGTGATGACTCGCTCGTACTCGGCGACCGCACGCCCGTGTTGGTCCCGCGTCACCAACGCTCGGGCGTACTCCGTGAGCAGGTAGACGCTCCCCTGGGCCCCGCGGACCAGGCGCTGGTAGTACCCCCGGGCCGCATCCCAGTCCTCCATGGCGAGAGCCGCGGCGCCGAGCTGGCGCAGGATCTCCTGCTTGGCGGTGTCCTCCGTCGTGCGCTCGAGGGCGCGATCGTAGAGCTCGCGGACCCGCGCGTGGGCTCCCGCGGTCCGGGCCAGCTGCGCCAGCGAGACCAGCGGCGCCGCTTCGTCAGGACGCAACTCACTCGCGCGCTGATACGCCGCCTCGGCATCGCCAGCGCGCCCCTGAGCCTTGAGCACGTGGCCGAGGATCATGCGCGGCGCGTAGGCCCCCTCGTCGGCGGCTAGGCGCCCCTGGACCTCGCGCACCAAGCCGTCGATGTTGCCGTCGCGCTCGCGGTAGAGGTCGAGCAGGCGCTGAAACGCAAAGGTCTCCCGGGGGTCCGCCTCGAGGACCGCGAGGTAGCGCCGAATGAGCACCTCGGTCCGGTTCGCGGCATCTGCCGCCGGGCGCGCGTCCGGCCGGGGGCGCCGTGCCCCGGTCCTCGGAGGCCGGCGCCGCATCGACGCCCCGGCGTCCCGGGACGGCCGGGTCGGGCGATCAGGCCGCGTGAGGCCCCAGTCCTGCGCCACCGCACGGGGAAGCGGCGGGAAGAGGAACGATGCGAGGGCGACGGCGAGACCCAGCGTCAATGGTCGGGGGAGGACTCTCAAAGGGACCTGCTAATGATAGCTCACACCCGACCCCGGGGCCGAAGTTGCCGTTGGGTTCCCAATTGGAAGTATTTCCCGATGATCCTACGTTCGGGGGCCGGTTCTCACTCCGCCCCCCGACCCATCAGGCGGACGATGACGCACGACAAGCCCCTCGGAATCCTCTTCGACCTCGACGGAACCCTCCTCGACAGCCTCGCCGACATCGCCCGGGAGATGAACGCGATCCTCGCCGAGGACGGCCTGCCGACCCACGACCACGCCGCTTATCGCTATTTCATCGGCGGTGGTGCCCGGCACCTCGCACACCAGGCTTTGCCCGAGAATCGACGTGACCAGACCGAGGCGTACCTCGATCGGTTCCAGCGACTCTACCGACAGAACCTCATCGTCGAGACGGCGCTCTACCCGGGCATCCTCGAGCTGCTGCGCGCCCTCCGGGACCGGCCGATGCCGATGGCGGTCCTGAGCAACAAGCCCCACGACATGACCCGCGTCCTCGTCGACCACTTCCTCGACGAGGTGCCCTTCGTCGCCGTCGCGGGAGCGGTCGACGGCAAGCCGAAAAAGCCCGACCCGGTGTTTGCGGCGCCGCTCCTCGGGGCCCTGGGCCTGCCGCCGGAACGAGTCCTCATGGTTGGCGATACGAAGACCGACATGCTCACTGCCCGGGCGACGGGCATGCGCGGCGTCGGCGTAAGCTGGGGCTTCCGCGACCGCGCCGAGCTCGAGGAGCACGGCGCCGAATGCGTGATCGACTCCGCAGCGGCGCTGCTCGACCTGCTCTGAGGCCGAGGAGCGCTGTGGGGGGAACGCGGCGCCTCAGCGCCGACGACGACCGAGGGCCGCGCCGACGAGCAGCACCATGAACGCCGCCCCGATGGGAGCTGCGCCGCCCTCGTCGGAGGCCGCCACGCGGCAGCTGCAACCACCGCCGCCAACGGACCCCGGAGGGGTACCGCCATCACCGCCGTCGACTCCTCCGTCGGTGCCGGCGTCCGGCGTCGGGGGCAGCGGACACTCGATCGGCGTCGCTGCCTTGGTCGGCACGCCGCCGTTCGACAGGGGCGCCTCGTAGTTGCCGGAGTTGTGGTTGTCGTGGCGGTACTCGGGCCACGACTGGGCCGTGTCGATAGGCGCCGTCGTATTCCACGCGAAGAGGTAGCCCGCCCGAGTGGTCACGACGACCTCGAGCAGCCCGTCCCCGTCGATATCGGCGCCAGCGACGGCGGAGGTGATCCACCCGCCAGTGAACTTGGGGAAGGACTCGGCTTCACGTCCGCAGGCATCCCAGGCGTGCACCCAGTAGCCGCCGGAGCCGGTGACCAGCTCGGGATACTCGTCCCCGTCGACGTCGAAGACCGTCGGGTTCACGAAGAAGAGGTAGTCCTCGATGGTGTGCGGGTAGCCAGGAAGCTGCTTGCCGCTCGTCGTGTCCCAGGCACCGACCTGATGCTCGAAGGGCGCGTTGATGAATCCGCCCGCGAGGTTGAGACCCAACCCGAGGCCGGCGCCGCCGGTGATGAAGTCGGGTCGTCCGTCCTGGTCGAGATCCCCGAAGGAGCCCGCAGCGAAGGTGTTGAGCATCGGACGGTCCGACGCGTTGGCCACGTCGCTGAGGGACCCTCGCGAGTTGGAGTCGAGGATGAGGAGCGGCACCCCGTCGAAGCCGCCCTCTCGCTCGGGCTGGATACCGTCCCAGATGTAGATCTGCCCCGCCTGCCCCGCGGCGGCGATGTCCGGGCGGCCATCGTCGTTCACGTCGGCCATCGAAACCGGCGACGTAATCCCCTCACCGATGAAGGGGTAGAAGTTCACGCTGGAGATCGTGATGGGCCAGTTGTCGTGATAGGGCCCGCCGGCGTGGTCGTTTCCGTCCCCGTGGATCAGGTGCACGGCCCCGCTGTTTCGGTCGTCGCCGACCTCGTTGGAGCCGACGGCGATGTCCGGGATCCCGTCACCGTCCGCGTCGCCCACGGCGGCACTGGTCACCAGACGGCTGGGTTGGGCGTCCTCGGCCATCACCCACAGCTGCGGAGCGACGACCTCCACCGGGAAGCCAGACTGAGCTGTGCCATCCGCGCGGAAGACGTAGACGTTGCCGTCGTACGCCACGATGACGATCTCGAGGCTGCCGTCCCCATCGAGGTCCGCGAGGGTCGGAGCGGAGGCGCTGCCGCGCTCGATCGGTGAGTCCGGCGACATCGGCCCGCCGCGCAGGGGGTCACCGCTCGGCACCTCGGGAAGAGCGACGGGGAAGCCGGTGACGGGGGTGCCATCGGGGCCGTGAAAGGCCAGCACGTCACCCTCGGACGTCACCACGATGATTTCGAGGGTTCCGTCGCCCTCGAGGTCGCCGACCGCCGGAGTGTTGAGGATGATCGACGGGTGAAGGTCGGCCGTGGGGATCGCCCCGGAGTCGTAGGCGGCCGAACCCAAGATGTTGTTGGCGTCGGCCACGTCGTGACCGCGCAAGATGCCGAGGCCGACCGGATAGCCGGACACCTCGGTCCCGTCTTCGCCGTTGATGGCGTGCAGCAGGCCGTCGGAGTCGGCGTAGATGATCTCCGGCCTCGAGTCGCCGTCCACGTCGGCGAGCTTCGGGGACGACTCACCGCTGGCCGCGGGGTACGGGTCCACCGCGTTCCGGACGCCGAGAGCGACGGGGAAGCCGGGCACGAGGTCCGGGTCCCGAACGATGTTGAATACGCGGCGACCCTCGGCCACGACGTCACCGCGCGCATCGCCGTACTTCGCCGTCGCGCGGATGCGAACCGTGACCGTGTACTTGTTGTGGAGGCCCATGGCCTCCCCGTTGTCGATCATGACGCTGGACACGTCCCAGGTCGCGAGCTCTCCGTCGATGGCCGCGGTCTCACCGACGCCCATCTTGATCGTCTCCCAATCGCCCTCTTCAGGCTCGATGCCGGCGGCCCACTCGACGACGTAGTCGAAGGCCGGGGCACGCCGTGCCGCAATGCGGCCGCGGATGGACACGGTGGGCTCGCGGTCCGGATAGACGACGCGGAACCAGTCGGGATA
Organism: Deltaproteobacteria bacterium; assembly: GCA_019312705.1. The sequence goes on along the minus strand of JAFDCW010000008.1, from coordinate 6,597 downwards.
GATGATGTCCACCTCGGGCGGGATGGCGCCGGAGCGCACCGCCGTCGTGGCGTTGTAAGCGTTGACGCGGCCATAGCCGAAGCGCTGGTCCCAGCCTTCGCGGCTCGGGTACCAGCGGCGGTCGAAGGGCACGTTGCCGGGATGACTCTCGGCGACGTCGATGTCTTGGGCGGTCATCAAGAGAAGCTGGCGCATCTCCTCCGCGGACAGGGACGGGTCGAGGGGACCACCGGGGCGGTCCGCCGCGATGGCCGACGCGTAGACCACTCCGGCGATGCCGGACGTCACGCCGGTCGCCTCCGACGAGCAGCCGGTGCCCGGGGCGCTGAGAACCAGCTGGCCGCCGTAGTTCGTGCAGTTGTTGAACGCGAGGTAGCTGTCGGAGTTTTGGGGGTTACCGCCGGCGTAGGTGATCGCGTGCACGTAGAGCGTGTGGTTGGCCGTGCCGGGGTAGTTGTGGTGGAAGCTGTTCTCGTCCGCCGCACTCGCGACCACCAGCACGTCGTTGGCGTACGCGTAGTCGTTGGCGCGGCGCATGAACGTGGTGTTGTTCAGGGAGCCGAGGGCCTCCTGGATGACGCGGGCCCCGGAATCCACCGCGAAGACGACGCTCTGAGCGTAGTCTTGGGCGTCGACGATGAAGCTATCTCCGGTGCGCAGCATCAGGACGCGGCAGCCCGGGCACTGGCCGATCGACCCCCGGCCGTCATTGCCTTCGGCGGCGCTCCACCGGGCCTCACCGGTCCCGTGGCCGAAGCGGTTGTCGTCCTGCGGATCGTTGTCGTCGGCGTAGGTATCCCAGCCGGAGATGTCGTCGACGTAGCCGTTCGCGTCGTCGTCGGTTCCGTCGCTGCACACCGTGATCAGGTCGCCGGGGTCGGCTATGCCGTTCACGTTCCCTGCGCCATCGAGGGCGGCGGTGATCGCCGCCGACTCGGTCGCATCCTTGCCCGAGAACCAGTCGCGCATCGTGAGGTAGCCGTCCCCGTCGATGTCGATCGGGTCACCGGTGTGACCGGCGGGGGCAACCGGCAGGCAGTTCACGTCGAGACGCGCGGCCTCGAGTTCTGTCTGGGTGATGTAGTACTGATTGATGAGGTCCCGTTCGTCCCACTTGATGCCGCTGTCGAGGACGGCGATGATCACGCTCTGGTCGCCGATCGAGTGCTGCCATGCCATGTCGGTCCAGGTGCCCGCGCCCATGGCGACTTCTTCCGCGCGGAAGGAGTCACGGGAGGCTGCCTCGGCGGGCGTCCACGACCAGTAGTTCCAGTCGCCGCCGGAACGGTTATCCCAGCAAACGGAGCCGCCGGTGCACGACTCACCGTCACCTTCGACGTCGTATCCGAAGCCGGGGTCGTCGGGCCAGTTGGCCGGGTTGCGGAGGTCTTCCGGCGTGACCGGGCCAGTCGGCGGCCAGTTCGGGTTCTCAGCGTTGACCTCTGGCGCGAGCCACGCGGCAAAGAACACAACGAGCCCTACGGCAATCCAATTTCGGCGACGCATCAACAAGCCTCTCTCTAGGAACGGACGGGGCCGGCTCAGCTCGGCACGCAGAATCCACCGATGCAACTCGTTGCGGTGGGGCAATCACTGGGGATGCCGCAGGGCTGGCGGCAGGTTCCGGGGATGGGCATGCCTCCGTCGGCCGCCACCCCGATGCCCGCGCATTGTCCTGCCGCCGGCGTCGATCCGAGGGGCACGCATTCCGCGTCGTCGAGGCAAGGCTTCGCGTCGACCGCCGCGATGAAGCCCGTGCACGAGCCGACTCGCGGCGCGCACCGGCCGTCCGAGCCGCAATCGAGGCCAGGCTCGCACTCCGAAGCGTCCGCGCACATCTTCACGCAGACCCGCTCGGATACGCCCTCGCGTATGACGCAATCACCGTAGTCGGTCATATCCGCCGCCGTGCAATCGCCGTCGACGTTGCAGGGCGAGCAGTCGCGGGGCAGGAAGCCGGAACAACTACCGTAGGCAATGTCGCAGACCGGAGCACCGCCCGAGCAGGCCGTCCCGTCGAGGCACTGCACGCAAACCACGCCGGCCGGATGGCAGACCTCGGGGGCGTCGCAGGCCAGAGCATCACAGGGGTTGGTCGGCCCGCTGTCCATGGGACTCGTGTCGGGACGCGGCCCCGTTCGCGGAACGCAGGTCCCGTCGATGCACATCTCCATCGACGAGCACTGGGCGTCTCCCATGCACGCGGCGTAGCACCGTCCCTGCAGGCAGACTTCGCCCGCGGGACACGGTCCGAGGTCCGCGGTCGTGGTCGCGTCGCCGCCGCCGTCCATTGCAGGGGAAGACGCGTCGCCGCCGCCGTCCATTGCAGGGGAAGACGCGTCGCCGCCAGCGTCGGTTGCAGAGGAACCGGACGAGCACTCGAGGCCCGAATCGTATTCGAGGGGGGGAAAGACGGGCGGATCGCTGCTGCAGGCGGAGGAGAGCAACGCGGTCGGCGCGACCAAGAACAAGAAAAGTGAAGATCTCACGGGAGGCATACCCTAGCACCAGGGTGGACGTCTCGTCACCGCAACCGCGAAGAAGCCCCGGAAGCGAGCTTCCGTAATTTGCCCGCAGGCACTAATCTCCCGGCCCCATGACCACGCTCCACATCGGAGCCGTCGTCGAGCGGCCCCCCGGATCGAAGTATGCGGAGGCCCTCTCCTACGCCGAGCTCGCCCCCCGGACGCCCCTGCCGCGGCCCAAGACCCTGGCAAAGGTGCCCGGGAGCCTTCCGGACGACTTCGTGCTCAATCTCACGGCCCCGGCCTCCTGTACGACCTCGAAGGCCGGGTCGCTGCGCATGAACGACGATCTGCGCAAGTCGATCGAGTGGCTCGGAGGCGCCGCCCAGGCCCTCGGCGCTCAGGCAATTGTGGTACCGACCGCCAGCGACGTACGCACCGGGCCTCGCGATCGCGAACGCCTGGCGACGTACTTCCAAGCCCTCCAGGAAGCCGCCCCCGGGGTGCAGCTCGCCTGGGAGCCGGGCGGCCTGTGGGAAGCCGAAGACGCCCGCCCCTTCGCGGAGGACCTCGGGTTGATCTACGCATTCGATCCCCTCGAGGTGCAGGCCACGCCGGCCCGGGCCGCTTACTTTCGGGTTCGTGGCATCGGTGCGCGGTCCCGCCTCGGCGAAGGCACCCTCATGGCCGTGGCGGATGCCATCGAGGCCCTCGGCGAACCCGAGGCCGTCTACGTCTCGCTCATCTCGCCGCGCTCGGTACGGGCAGCCGCCCGACTCCGCCAGCTCGTGGCCCTCTGAGAGGCTACGGCGGTGACCGTGCTCGTCGGCCGCCGCATCCGCCGCATTGACCTCCCCCATCGCCATCTGCTGGCGCTCACCATCGGCGGCGCAGGCGGGCAATCGGTTCTCGTCTATCGCCTCGAGGGCTCCCCCCGGGGCGCCGGCGTGGTCGACGATCGTCCCCGGGGGGACCCGGCCAACGCGTTCACTCAGCGCCTCAGAAAGCTGGTCGGCGGAGCTGTGCTTACCGATGCGAAGACCGGCCCGGGCCATCGCGTAGTGCTGACCCTTCGCCGGGGCGACGGCACGAAGACGCTCCTCCTGCGCCCCGCCCGAGATGGCGGTGTCTGGGTCCTCGACGAAGAGCTGCGCTTGCTCGCCGCCGGGCCCGGCGGAAGTTCGGTCAAGGCGGGCACCGTCGTTGCCGAGGAGGTGCAGGGCGCATGCGATCCCCTGGACGACGGCACCCTCGAAGCGCGGGGCCCGACCTTGGCCGAAGGCGTCGATGCGAGCACCCTCGATGGAGAAAAGAGGGCCATCGACAAGCTGCTCGCCCGCGCGGCGAAGCGCCTCACCCGGCGCGCCGGCAAGATCGCCGCAGAAGAAGCGAAGGCGGACGAGGCCGACCCACTGCGAGCCGACGCCGCTCTGGTCCTCTCCCATCTGCACCGCTACCGCGACGGTGCGGACTCCCTCGAAGTGCAAGACTACGGGAGCTCACCGCCGACGCAACGAACGATCCCCATCGACCCAGCCCTCGGGGCCAAGGGCTACGCGGATGCTCTGTTCAAGCGCGCACGTCGAGCCGAACGAGGAGGCAAGATGGCCGCCGAACGGCGCCGCCTGACCGAAGGTGAGCGCGCGCAGGTAGCGGACCTCCGGAGACGCCTCGAAGAAGCCGAAGACGCGACAGCCATCACGGCGATCGCCGAAGAGGCCGCTGCCTCCGGAGTCCGCGGCGCGCGCGGAGCCGGCACCACGAAGAGACAGAAGCCCGAGCATGCCCGGCTCCCCTACAGGCGCTTCACGGGTCATGGCGATCGGCCGATCCTCGTCGGCCGGGGCGCCGCCGACAACGACTCGCTCACCCTTCGCCACTCGAAGCCCAGCGACCTCTGGTTGCACGCCCGGGGACTGCGCGGTGCGCACGTGATCGTGCCGCTCGGCCGCGGCGAGACCTGCCCCCCCGAGCTGCTCATCGACGCGGCGGTCCTCGCAGCCCATTTCAGTGCCGGCGCCGGCGAAGATCGCATCGAGATCCAACACACCCCGCGGCGTCACGTGCGCAAACCCCGCGGCGCCGCCCCGGGTGCGGTCATGGTCGACCGCGAACGCGTCACCCTGCTCCGCCACGAACCGGCGCGCGTCGCGCGGTTGCTGGCAACAGAACACCGTTGAGCAACGCTGCCGCCTACCGCCCCACTCCCCCGGCGCCTTCTCGTTGACGGACGCAAAAAAGCCACCTGGTAATGAAACCAAGTGGCTCTTTCGACTGTGCTCCTCCCCGTATGGGGAGGATACGCTGGTTACCTTTTCGCTCGAGCGCCCCCCTAGTGTGTAGGCTGCTCTAACCGTCGGCCATCAGGAAGGCGTATCCACCCTGATGATTTCGGGGCACGCCGAAAGGGCGCTCCGAAAAGGACCAGCGCCCTGACTACTTCTTCTTGCGGGCGGCCTTGCGGGCCGGGCGCTTCGCAGCCTTTTTGGCTGGACGCCTCTTAGCGGCCTTCTTGGCGGTGCGCTTCTTTGCAGGGCGCTTCTTTGCGGCGCGCTTCTTCGCAGGGCGCTTTTTGGCAGTGCGCTTCTTCGCAGCCTTCTTAGCAGGACGCTTTTTGGCGCCCTTCTTAGCGGTGCGCTTCTTCGCAGCCTTTTTGGCGGGACGCTTTTTGGCGGTACGCTTTTTGGCAGTACGCTTCTTCGCAGCCTTCTTAGCAGGACGCTTTTTAGCGCCCTTCTTAGCGGTGCGCTTCTTCGCAGCCTTTTTGGCGGGACGCCTCTTCGCGGCCTTTTTGGTCGTGCGCTTCTTCGCAGCCTTTTTAGTGGTGCGCTTCTTCGCAGCCTTTTTGGCCGGTGCCCGGCGCTTCGCCGGCTTCTTCGTGGTTTTTTTCTTGGCAGCCATTTGAAAACCTCCTCCTACTGGGGTCTCAAGATGTTGCGTAGCGTATTGTCACGTCACGCAACGTGTCAAGCACTCCAGCATATAATTTATACCTAACTTACCAGTATTTGACAGGTTAGTGAACACAAACTTAACCAAATAGACGGAATCATTGAGGAAAAAACATATGGCGATCTAGGTATCCGGAACCGTTGAGAAAGCCGGGATCGGGATCTTCGGACCGTTGACAGGCCCCCTCGAGGGCTCCTAACGTGCGCGACTGGAGGCTTTGGATGGCAATGCGTGACACCTGTGGGCTTACTTTTGGGGCGCTCCTTCTGACGTGCTTGGCGGCCATCGGCTGCGGGCCGTCGCAGGAGGATCTGGACGCGGAACTCTCTCGGGTTCGGTCCCTGCGAGAGGAACTCCGAGACGCCCAGGCCGAGCGGGAGACCCTCGAGGTCCGCCTCGGCGCCCTCGCAGCCCAGAATGTAGAGCTCGCGGGGCGCCTTCGGGCTCTCGGAGAGAATGTAGAGGAGCTGGAGGGCACGCGAGAGAGCCTCCAGGGTCAACTCGGAGAGACCCAGCGCGCCCTCGCCGAACTCCGGGCACGGGAAGCCCAAGCCCAGGCCCGCCTAGAGACATTCCGCCAGATGCTCCAACGGCTGCGGGCCCTCATCACAGCGGGGACCCTCCGGGTCGAGATCCGCAATGGACGCATGGTGGTCGTCTTGGACGAGGCCATTCTCTTCGATTCCGCCCGGGCGGCACTCAAGGAAGATGCCCACGCGCCCCTCACCGAGCTGACAGGGGTCCTCGGGGGCCTGCAAGGACGCTCCTTCCAGGTGACCGGGCATACCGACAACATGCCAATCCACAATCGCCGATTCGACTCCAACTGGGAGCTGTCCTCAGCCCGGGCCGTCACCGTGGCCCGCTTCATGATCGAACAGGGCCTCACGGCGGAGCGCGTATCCGCAGCTGGGTACGCAGAGACCCAACCGATCAACGACAACTCCACCCCCGAACTCCGGGCACAGAACCGACGCATCGAAATCGCGTTGATGTTCAACCTCGATGAGCTGCCAGACCTCAGCAGCCTCGAGTGAAGTTCGCCGGGAATAGAACACAATTGTCAGTGGTTCCGTATCGTCACCGGCGCATTGGGGCGGCGGAGATGACCAGACGGAAAAACACGTTGACGATGGCGGGTGGGATGAACTAGATTCCCCCGACTCGGGATCCATCTAGC
>JAFDCW010000979.1 GCA_019312705.1 Deltaproteobacteria bacterium | reverse complement strand
TTTGGCCTCCGCATCGGCGGGCAGCGCCAGGGAGGCCGCCTCCGCGCCGGTCGAGTCCCGCCGGGCGCCGGCGCTCATCGCCGGAAGCTCGGCTCGGGTTGGTCGAGGGCCGCCTGGTACTTGACCGAGAGTTCCCCGAAGGCCGCGAGGCCATCGGTCGCGTCGCGCCCTCGGGGGATCTGGAACGCGTCGAAGCCGACCCGCGAGAGATAGAAGATCTGATCTCGGAGGAAATGCCCGACGGCGCGGATCTCTCCTTCGTAGCCGAGCCGCTCCCGAAGCAGGCGTCCCGTCGTGAAGGCGCGTCCGTCGGCGAACTTCGGAAGCTCGATGGCGACGACGTCGAAGTGCTCGAGGTCGTCCTCGATGTCGCTCAGGTCTTGCTCCCCCGGGATCACCACCCCGAGGCGCCCTTCCCGACCGAGGAGCGCATCGCGGTCGGCGCGAAAACGCTCGAGCGAGACGATGAGGTCACTCTGCGGCGCAGGGCTCTCGCCGTCCGGCAACCACCGGTACGAGTCCTGGACGACCTCGCCCTTCTTGATGATCTCTCTGTGCTCTCTGCCCTCTCTGTACTTCTGGCCCTCGCTGATTTTCTGCGTCCCCATAGACTGCCTCCTTGAATGGTTTCGCGCCGACGCGCCGGTAGGTATCGATGAAGGACTCACCCTCGGTGCGGAGGGCTACGAAGGTGCGGAGCACGTCGTCGACGGCGGCCACGACCTCGCGGGCCTCGAGGGCGCGACCGAGGATCGCGCCAAAGGAGGCGTCTTCGGTGTGATTGCCGCCGAGCATGATCTGGTAGTGCTCGATTCCATCTTTGTCGATTCCGAGGATGCCGATGTTGCCGACGTGGTGATGGCCGCAGGCGTTGATGCACCCCGAGATGTTCAAGCTGACGTCGCCGATGTCGTAGACCTCTTCGGCGTCTTGAAAGCGTGCGGTGACGGCCTCGGCGATGTTGAGGGACCGGGCGCTCGCGAGGTTGCAGTAATCGAGGCCGGGGCACGCGATGAGGTCGGTCACCTTGCCGAAGTTCGGCGTCCCGAGGCCGATGCCTTCGAGCCGCGCGAAGAGCTCCGGGAGACGGCGCGATTCGACGTCACTGAAGACCAGGTTCTGTCGATGCGTGACCACCAGCCGACCAAAGCTGAACTCGTCTGCGAGGTCGGCGACGGCGTCCATCTGTTGGTGGGTCACGTCCCCCGGGGGGCGATCCTTTGCCTTCAGCGAGAGGGCGACGATGCTGTACCCGGGCACGCGGTGTTCGGTGACGTTTGCCCTGGCCCAGTGGGAGAAGCTCCGGTCTTTGCCGAGCAGTGCCGCGCTGAGCGCGCTATCGCTCGAAGCGAGTTCGAGATATGGCGGGGCCCCGAAGTGCGCCTTGAAGCGGTCGATGTCAGCCGGGGCCAAGCGGAGGCCGCTGTCCCGAATGAGCGCCCACTCCTCGTCGACGAGGCGAGCGAACTCGGCGCGTCCCGTCTGCTGCACGAGGATCTTGATGCGCGCCTTGTATTTGTTGTCGCGGCGCCCGAGGCGGTTGTACACGCGGAGGATCGCCTCGCAGTACGAGAGCAGATGCTCCTTCGGGAGGAACTCTCGGAGGACTTCTGCGAGGATCGGCGTTCGTCCCAGGCCTCCCCCGACGCGGACCTCGAAGCCGACCTCCCCGGCGTCATTCGTGACCAAGGCGAGGCCGATGTCGTGCACGGCAATGGCCGCCCGATCGTGCCTCGCGCCGGTGACCGCGATCTTGAACTTCCGAGGCAGGAAGGCGAACTCGGGGTGGAAGGTCGACCACTGACGGATGAGTTCGCAGTAGGGGCGCGGGTCCTCGAGCTCGTCCTTCGCGACGCCCGCGAAGGGGTCGCTGGTGGTGTTTCGAATGCAGTTGCCGCTGCTCTGGATGGCGTGCATCTCGACCTCGGCGAGCTCTCCGAGGATTCGCGGCACGTCTTCGAGGTTGGGCCAGTTGAACTGAATGTTCTGCCGGGTCGTGAAGTGCCCGTAGCCTCGGTCGTACTTCCGGGAGATGTGGGCGAGCTTGCGCAGCTGAGTTGACGAAAGCAGCCCGTAGGGGATGGCCACGCGCAGCATGTATGCGTGCAGCTGCATGTAGAGGCCGTTCTGGAGGCGCAAGGGCTTGAACTCGGCCTCGGTCAACTCCCCCGCGAGGCGCCGGCGCACTTGTTCACCGAATTGAGCCGCGCGTTCGGTCAC
>JAFDCW010000978.1 GCA_019312705.1 Deltaproteobacteria bacterium | reverse complement strand
GACACCGCTTAACGGCAACCAAAAAAGGGGCTACCTTCGGGAGGTTGCGAGCCCACGTTGAAGTCCTCCCTGCACCTTGCTAAGAGCGTCCGTCCCATGGCCCACGTGGTCGCAATAGCGAATCAAAAAGGGGGGGTCGGTAAGACGACCACCGCCGTCAACCTCGCCGCCAGCCTCGCCGTTGCCGAGCAGAGGGTGTTGCTCGTCGACCTCGACCCCCAGGGCAACGCGTCGAGCGGGGTCGGTCATCCGCCCAGGGGTACCGAAATCGGCACCTACCAGGTCATCCTCGACGAGACGCCAATCCGCGAAGCCTTGCAGGAGACCGACCTTCCGTCGCTCCAGCTCCTCGGTTCGAGTCCGCACCTGGCGGCGAGCGAGATCGAGCTCATCGACGTCGAAGACCGGAGCTATCGCCTGCGCAACGCCCTCGCCCCCGTGCGCGCCGACTACGACTTCATCATCGTCGATTGCCCGCCCTCGCTGGGCCTGCTCACCATCAACGCGCTCTCGGCCGCCGACATGGTCGTCGTGCCCCTGCAGTGCGAGTACTACGCCCTCGAAGGCCTGTCGCAGCTCGTCGACACCATCGAACGCGTGCGCGGCTCTCTCAACGCAGACGTCGCGATCCACGGCGTCCTGCTGACGATGTTCGACCGGCGCAACAACCTCGCCAACGAAGTCGCCGCCGAGGTGAAGCGCCACTTCCCCGTGTACGAGACCGTGATCCCGCGCAACGTGCGCTTGGCCGAAGCGCCTTCCCACGGCAAACCCGTGATCCTCTACGACGCCTCGTCCCGCGGTAGCTACGGCTACCTCAACCTCGCCCGGGAAATCCTCGACGCCCTGCCCGAGGCGGCAGCCTGATGCCCGCGGCTAAACGCCCCCGCCTCGGCCGCGGCCTCGACGCCATGCTGCCCGCATCTTCTGCGGCGAAGGGCCCCAAGGCCGAGGGCTTTCAGTGCGCGGTCGAAGACGTGCACCCCAACCGCGATCAGCCCCGCAGCAACTTCGACGACGTAAAGCTCGAAGAGCTCGCGGCATCCATTGGCGAACTCGGCATCCTCGAGCCGATCCTCGTGCGCACTCGCAAGGGCGGCGGCTACGAGATCATCGCCGGCGAGCGACGGTGGCGCGCGGCCCAGCGCGCCGGCCTCAAGCGCGTGCCCATCTTCGTCCGGAATCTCTCCACCACCGAGGGGTTCGAAGCGGCCCTCGTCGAGAACCTCCAGCGCGAAGACCTGAACCCCATCGAGGATTGATCGACGAGCTCGGACACACCCAAGAGTCAGTGGCCACCCGAGTGGGCAAGAACCGGTCGACGGTGGCCAACGCCCTCCGTCTGCTCAAGCTGCCCGAAGACGTGATCGAACGCGTCGAGGATGGCCGCCTCTCGGAGGGCCACGGCCGGGCGCTGCTCACAGCCCCAACCGTGGGCGCCATGCAGAAGCTCGCCCGACAGGCCGTCGGCAGCCAGTGGAGCGTGCGCGAGACCGAGCGGCATGCCCGGGCCGCCAACAAGGCCGGCAAGAACAAGGGCAAGAAGCCCAAGAAGATCCAGCGCAGCGCAAACGTCCGGGACCTCGAGACCCGCCTGAGCCACAGCCTCGGCAGCCGAGTCGTGCTCAAGGACAAGAAGGGCAAGGGCCGGGTCGAAATCAGCTACGGCAGCTTCGACGAGCTCGACCGCTTGCTCGACAAGTTGCTCTGACGCCGGCGCCGCCTACCCGCGCTGACGCATGGTGGCCGCGGTGACCGTATTGCTGAGCAGCATGGCGATGGTCATGGGCCCGACTCCGCCGGGGACCGGGGTGATGTGAGCTGCCCGCTCGGCGGCAGCCTCGAACTGCACGTCGCCGTGCAGCTTGCCATCCTCCCCGCGGTTGATGCCTACGTCGATGACCACGGCGCCCTCCTTGACCCAATCGCCCTTGATCACGTCGATGCGCCCCACCGCGGCGACGACGACGTCGGCCGCGCCCACGGCCTCTTGGAGGTCGGCGGTTCGGGAGTGGGCGATGGTCACCGTGGCGTGCTTCTCCAGCAGCATCATGGCGATGGGCTTGCCGACGAGAGCGCTGCGGCCGACGACCAGGGCGCGCTTCCCGGTCAGGTCCATACCGATTTCCTCGAGCATGCGCATGCACCCACTCGGTGTGCACGGGCGCAAGCCCTCGCGTCCCGCGGAGAGCAGCCCGGCGTTCATGGGGTGCAAGCCGTCGACGTCCTTCGACGGGTCGATGAGGTCGAGGACCGGCTGGGCATCGAGGCCCTTCGGAAGCGGGAGCTGAACCAGGATCCCGTCGATATCATCGCGAGCGTTGAGCTCCGTGACCATCGCCTCGAGGTCGGCCTGGGGCACGTCGCTCGCCAATCGATGCACCTCCCCGGCGATGCCCGCTTTGCCCGCCGCCCGCTCTTTGTTGCGCACGTAGACCTGGCTCGCCGGGTCTTCTCCGACGAGAACCACGTGCAGGCCGGGCTTGCGACCGGCCTGAGCCTCGAAGGCCTCGGCGCGGACCTTCACCTCTTCGCGAACTGTCTTGGCAAGGGCCTTGCCGTCGATGAACTGGGCAGTCATGGCGCCTGCCTACGCCCTCGGAACGCGGAGGTCAACGGCCGGCGCGTACGCCGCGGCGACGCCGGGCCCAGGGTCCCGAGTTCGTGCTAAAAGGCGGGTCCCATGTTCGACCCCGTTGCACCTCAAGTCTCCTTCGCCGAACTCGATCAAAAGTGGCTCGATTTCTGGGACGAGCACGCCGTCTTCGAGGCGAGCACCAAGCAGAACGCCGAAGGCAAGAGCTTCGTCTTCTACGAAGGCCCCCCGACGGCCAACGGCATGCCCCATCCGGGCCACGTGCTCACCCGGGTGATGAAGGACGTCTTCCTCCGCTATCGCTCCATGTGCGGCTACCACGTGCCCCGGCGCGCAGGCTGGGATACCCACGGCCTCCCGGTCGAGGTCGAGGTCGAAAAAGAGCTCGGCATTCACGGACGCGAGGCCATCGAAGCGTACGGCGTCGAAGCGTTCTCTCGGAAGTGCGTCGACTCGGTCTTCCGGTACATCGACGCCTGGCGCGACATGACCCGGCGCATCGCGTTCTGGGTGGACCTCGACGACGCCTACGTCACCTTCCACAAGCCGTACGTCGAGAGCGTCTGGTGGGCCCTCAAGCGCTTCTTCGATGAGGGGCTGCTCTACCAGGACTACAAGATCCTCTGGTGGTGGCCCCAGGGCGGCACCGCGCTGTCCGCCGGCGAAGTCGGCCAAGGCTACAAAGAGGTCGACGACCCCTCGGTGGTCATCCGCTTCCCGGTGAAAGGCGAGGCGAACACCTCATTCCTCGCGTGGACCACGACGCCCTGGACCCTGCCGTCCAACGTCGCCCTCGCCGTCGGCCCGGACACCCCCTACGCCACGGTCAAGCTGGCCTCCGGCGAGCAGGTGATCCTCGCCATTTCGCTACGAAGAGCCCACCGGCGGCGCAGCCTACCAGGTCATCCTCGGCGACTTCGTCACCACCGACTCGGGGTCGGGCATGGTCCACGTCGCGCCGGCCTTCGGCGAAGACGACTTCCGGGTCGCCAAAGAGGCGGGCCTCGGCTTCCTCCAACTCGTCGAGCCCGACGGGACCTTCAAAGCATCCGTGACCGACTTCGCCGGGCGCTTCTGCAAGGAAGCCGACCGGGACATCATCCGGAACCTCCGGACACGAGAGATCCTCTTCGCCGAGGAGGTCTACCGCCACGAGTACCCCTTCTGCTGGCGCGCGATGAGCGACCCCCTCATCCAGTACGCCCGCAAGAGCTGGTTCATTCGCACCACTCAGGAAATCGACCGACGCATCGAGTACAACGAGGCGATTCACTGGGAGCCGAAGCACATCAAGGACGGACGCATGGGCGCGTTCCTGCGCACCAATGTGGACTGGGCTCTGAGCCGCGAGCGCTTCTGGGGCACGCCGCTTCCTATCTGGGTCAACGACGAGACCGGCAAGTTCGAAGCCGTCGACTCCGTCAACGCGATCCGCAAGAAGAACCCCGACGCCTTCGCGGCCTTCGACGCAGCCCGCGACAAGGATCCCTCGCTGAGCGAGCACCTCATCGTGCACAAGCCGTGGATCGACGACGTGACGTGGACGAACGAGGGCGAGCCCGGGGTGTACCGTCGGGTCCCCGAGGTGATCGACTGCTGGTTCGACTCCGGCGCGATGCCCTTCGCTCAGTGGGGATACCCCCACCAGAACGCAGACAAGTACGAACAGACCTTCCCCGCCGACTTCATCTCCGAGGCCCTCGACCAGACCCGCGGCTGGTTCTACACGCTGATGACCATCAGCACCCTCCTGCACCGGGACCAACCGAACCCGCACCCGTTCAAGAACTGCGTCGTCCTCGGCCTGATCGCCGACAAGAACGGCAAGAAGATGTCCAAGCGGGACCGAAACTATTCGGACCCGATGGTGCTCATGGACAAGCACGGCGCCGACTCGGTGCGCTGGGCGCTCTTCACCAGCACCGTGCCCGGTCAGTC
>JAFDCW010000231.1:6953-7336 GCA_019312705.1 Deltaproteobacteria bacterium | reverse complement strand
CCATCTCGAAGGTCGAGGCGGCGAATCCCCCGGTCGTGTCGGCCTGCCGGTACATGCCCATGCCCGCGGCGATGAGGATGGCGGTCGTGGGGGCTTCGATCTCCAACGCGCCACTCCCCCCCGTGCCTTGGGCGACGACGATGGGGCGCGGCGGCGGGCTCCCGTCTCCGCCGTCCGAGCTCCCGTCCCTGGCGGCGTCGGATGCTGGGGCATCCATGCTCGCGTCTGTCGGGGGGCCTCCGCAGAATCCGGCGACGCACTCATCGACCCGGCACCCGGGCCGGGCCATGGAATCCGAGGCCAGGACGAGCGCCACTTCGCTGCCCTCGGGCAGGGGCATGGTGACGTCGCCGCACACCGAGGCGTAGGGCACGCAGATCTCG
>JAFDCW010000231.1:0-6941 GCA_019312705.1 Deltaproteobacteria bacterium | reverse complement strand
ATCTCGTCCACGGCGGTCGCCGCGAAGCCATAGGTACCTGGCGTGAGGGGCCCCGGCGCCGCCGCCGTTGGTGCCCCGGGGGTGACGTTCGTGACGTAGAGGTCAGTCGTTCCGTCACAACCGCCGCGGATGATTCGCGTCTGCACCCGGACCGCCTCGGAGGCCTCGGTTCCCGGCCCGAAGGTCACGGTCCAGGAAAGCTCCCTCGCATCCTTGCCGCAGGCAGGCAGCAGCGCCGACGCCATGCCCGCCAGCAGGAGGATGCGAAGAAGGAAAGGATGGCTCCCCACACCCCCACCATACACCCCCACCATGGACTCCTTCGGGTCCCGGACCGGAATGCCAATCGGCGTGCACCGAGGACTTCCATGGGGTTCCGCGGCCATTTCGAGGCCCCCCAGACCATCCACAGGCGTGGAGACACTACACGTAGTGTCATTTCATTCCTTGCATAGGCACCGTAGCCCCGCTAAATACGCTCGTCCATGCGCGCACCACGCAGAATTCGCCCTGTCGACCGTGTGCTCGACCGCGTTGCCCAGCGGGCGCGGTGGGCGCGCGGGCCGGTTCCTGCCCGGGGTCCCGCCGAGGCCATGGGAGTGCGCTTCGACATCAACGGGAGCATCTGGTTGAGCGACCTCCTCGACTCCCGAGCCGAGTCCCGGGACGACTCTCTCGGACAGCCGTCTGCCGACGACGTCGACCGCATGCTCGATGTGGCCCTACCGTTTCGGGATCGGGTCGCGGCGAGGATTCGCTCCGTCCGTAGGTTGATCCAGCGTCGCTACGCCAACCCCTTTGGGGGCACCTCGCCTCTGCCCGGTGCTCCGTCGACCCTCGCGGCCCTCACCCGCTCCGGCGCCCGCCCCAAGGCGACCAAGAAGAGCACCGTACTGGCTGCCCGTGCCCTCTCCGGGGCCCACACCGCTCGCTTCGAGCGTGCCCTCAAGAGCGCCCGGGCGGAGCTGGTCTTTCTCCGCGACGACGTCGGCCCGGAGCTGCATCACCTCGGCCCCGCGGCCACCGAGCTCGAAGCGATCGACGGCGCCCTGTCGAGGGCCCTCGTGGTCCGTTCCCGGGAGCTGACCGACTCACTCTTCGACAAGGTCGAGTCGGCTTTCGAGGCGACCTTCGTCACCCAAGCATTCGCCCTGCCCCCCGGGCCCGCCGATGACCCCGACGTGGTTGCCGCTGTCGAGGCCTGGTACGGCCCCGACGGATGGGTTCCGGCCCACGTGAGCGACACCGAAGCCCTCGCCCTCGCGCTCTACGACCGAGACGCTGAGCTCCTCACCCAACTCGTTGACGCGGCCTGCGAGCTTGCAGCCGCCACAGGAAACTCATGAACCGCTTCGCAATTATCGGTGCCGCCCTTGGCGGATTTGTGGTCACGGCCCTCGTGGTCGGTCAGGTCTGGGGCGCATCCGTCGCTGTGCCGGCGGTCCTCGTCGGCCTCGCCGTCGCCCTCGTCGTCGGCGTCGCCGAGCTGCTTTCGAAGGGTGCCTCGCGGCGCCAGCTCACAGCCCTCGAAGCACTGGCCGACCAAGGGCGCTCCCTGCCCCAGGCGGCCGAGGCCCTGGCCAAGGCGGCGAAGCAGCTCACGGACCTCGAAGGCACCCTTTCGCGCAACCAGGCCGAGACCCTCGCCGAGACTCAGCGCCTCGTCGCCGAAGAGGCTGCGCAGACGCGAGCGTCCCTCGAAGGCGCCGTCGCCGACGCGCGGACCGGCCTCGCGGACGCCGCCCAGAAGGTACAGAAGACTCTGTCCAGCGAAGGTGCGCGCACCCACGAGACGCTTCGGGATCTGCTGAGCCGAACCCAGACGGATCTGCGCGCGGCGGCGACCGAGACCAAGACGATGCTCGCAGCGAACGCGGACCGCGTCGAGGCCCTGCTCACGACGGCGACGGAGCGCACCCACGAGGCGCTCACCACGGCGAGCGAGCGTACCGAGCAGGCCCTCACGGGGACCAGCGAGCGCACCCACGAGGCGCTCACCACGGCGGGCGACGTGCTCACCGCGTCGGTGAAGCGCACCGAAGCCGCGCTGACGACGAATACCCAGGCCCTCGAGCGTCTGGTTACCGAGAGCGTCACGGCGCAGCGGGAGCTCCTCGAGAGTGACCGGACGGCCCTCTCGGAGGTCGTCAAGGTCCAGGCGGGGCTGACCCACGAAGCCCTCACCGCTTCGGTCACTCGTACCGAGAAGGCCCTCACCGCGTCGGCGGCCCAGAGTCACGAGCTCCTGAGCACATCGGCGGAGCGCATCGAAGCTGCCCTCGAGGGGTCGGCGGGGCGTACGGAGACGGCGCTCACCGCATCGGTCACTCGCACCGAGACGGCGTTGGCGACGAGCGCCGAGGCGCTCCAGCGCATGGTCACCGAGAGTGTCACGGCACAGGGGGAGCTGCTGGAGCACGACCGAGCCGCGCTTTCGGAGGTCGTCCAGGCTCAGGCCGGCCGTGCCGTCGAGGCCCTCACCGGGTCCGTGACGCGCACCGAGAAGGCCCTCAGTGCGTCGGCCGAGCGTACCCACGAGATGCTGAACGCGTCCGTGAAGCGTACCGACGCTGCGCTCTCGACGAGCGCCGAGGCACTCCAGCGGGTGGTCACGGAGAGCGTCACGGCGCAGCGGGAGCTCCTCGAGAGTGACCGCGCGGCATTCTCCGAGCAGGTCCTCAGCCAGGTCGAAGCCGCGGGCGTGCAGGGCCGCGAAGAGCGCGAGGCCACGGCGGCCATTTTCCGGGAGACCGCGGCGCAGATCCGCGAGGACCTCTCTCACGGCGTCGCCGAGGCTGCCAAGGCGAGCCACGCGGCGGCGTTGCCCGTCGCCACCGAGGCGATGCACCAGGCGAACGCGGCGGCCACCGAGCACCTCTCTTCGATCCAGGCGATGGTCGAGGCCGACGCCGAGAAGCGCCGCGACATCCAGCGGGTCGCGTCCGAGTCCCTCAGCGCTCACCTCGAGACCGTTACCGAGCGCCTCGATGCGCAGCTGGAGCAGCGGGCTACGGCCGATGCCGCCGTCCTCCAGGCCATCGAAGCGCATGCGACGAACCTTCACGACACCGATGTCGAGCGCGCCGACGCCCTCGGGGCTCGGTGGCATGCGGTCTCCGAGACCATGGAGAAGGCCCTCGCCCAGGCGGCGGTCCAGGACGTCACCCGTGCCCAGCAGATCGCGGACGTGGCCGCGCAGATGCAGCAAGACCTCAACAGCGCGACCCAGGTCGTTCGGGAGCGCCTCGAGGCGAGCTCGGCGGCGGAGGCTTCCCAGCAGGAGCGGGCCGGTCAGCTCATCGCGACCTTGAGCGACGCCTCGGCGGCGATGGTCGCCTCGACCAACGAACAGTGCGCTGCCCTCGAGGGCTTCGTCCAGGCCGCTGACCTTCGGGTCGTCGACGCCGAAGACCGCGGGGCGGAGCGCCTCGCCGACCTGGCCGTACGCTTCGAGTCTGCTGCCGAGTCGCAGCAGAAGCGCCTCGCGGTATTCGAAGAAGAGATCGCCAATCGGCACCGGGCCGGCGCCGAGTCCCTCGCCGCGGGCCTCGCCTCTCACGCCCAGGGCCTCGATACGACGATGCGCGAGACCGCGACCCTGGTCGGCGAGGCAGCAACCCTCGTGCACGCCGGCGGCGCCGAGATGACCGCCGTCGCCGAGATGTTCGCGAGTGCTGTGGACAAGCAGCGGGATGCCGCGGGCACCTGGATCGAAAACCTCGGCAAGATCGATCGCGCCGTCGTCGAAGCGGGCGAGCACGCCGCCGTAGACGTGCTCGGCGACTACCTCACCCGGACCCACGAGCTCTTCGACCAGCAGCTCGGTTTCCAGCAGGAGCTCTTCGAGCAGCTCTCCATCACCAACACCATGACCGGTGTTGCAGCCCCGACGACGACGGCCTGAGAGCGCGGAGACCTGCCTCGTGTCCACCCAAGCGCACCTCGAAGAACGTGTCCTCTATCTCGAAGGGGAGGGCGCTCGCCGTTTCGACGCCCCGGCATTCGCGATGGTTGAGCGTCTGCTGACCCGGGCAGAGGATGTGCCCTCAGGAGCAGCGGAGCGCTTGTGGAGTCGAGCTGAGCATCGTCTCACTGAGCTCGAGCATCGCTTTCGTTCGGCTCGTGATCGCGCGGCTGTCCAGCTCGACCGCCTCAAAGAACTTGGCGGGGACACCGATGGGCGCCTGACCCAGGCGTTCGAGGCCGGCGATACTGTCGCCGTGGCCATCGCGGCGGCCCGTCACCGCGGCACGGCTCAGCATCCCGGTCGAACCCGGGCCGGCGCGGTGCGGGTGCGCCTCGTCGAAGCGGCAGCCCAGAGGCGGCTCACCACCGCCCGTCCTCGCAAGAGTAGCCATCGCGGGGGGGCCGGGGCGGCCCTCGCCAAGGAGAGCGAAGTCGAGCTCCTCGAACTCTCCGAGCTCCTCTATCGACGCCGCTTCGACGCGGCTACCGCACGGCAAACCGTCAAGCGTGAGCTGGAGACGCTGCCCTCCGTCGCCGGCGTGTACCACGCGCCCAGCATCGCGACCCGGGCCTTGGCGCGCCTCGAAGCACTGAGCCCATCGTACCTGCGTTCACGCCTCGCCCACGTCGCGGCCCTCGACTCGGTGCTCTCGTTCGTGATGGCCGAAGAGATGAAGCCGGAGCCCGAGCCCGTCGTCGTTTCAGACCCGAGCCCCGACGCTGGCCCAGCGGCCACGGCTGAAGATGACCCAACCGCAAGCGGCCTTCAGGACGAAGCTCAGGGGGAAGGCGAGCCAGATCCCGAATGCGCCGAGGCCCAGGGGGAAACCCAAGAGCCAGCTCATGGGCACCTGGAAGGCGAGGGTGGCGACGACGTTGATGAGCAGGCTGGTATTGGTGTTTCCGGAGCCCCGGAACATGCCCATGAAGGCGACGTGCACGCCGACGACCGGCATGCCCCAGCCGAGTAGGCGAATCCACTCGAGGGCCAGGCGCGAGAGCGTGGACTCGTCGGCGATGTCGAAGATGTGAAGGATCGGCACTTCGGTTGCGATGATGATGAGGCCGAGGGTGGTCATGATCGCCGTGCACAAGACGACTGAGGCTCGGACGATGGCCTTCGCTTCGTGTCGGTTGCCTGCGCCCAGTGCGTTGCCGATCATCGCGGCGGTCGCCTGGGACACGCTCAGCCCGGGGACGAAGGCGAGGGCTTGAATTCGTAGGCCCACGCCGTGGGCCGCGACCGCCGCTTCGTCGATGCGTCCCAGCATGCCGACGATCGACAGAAATCCGATGTTGAGGACCACCATGTCGGCGCCGGCCGGGGCGCCGACCTTTACGAGCTCGCCGGCGAGTTGGCGATCAATGGCTCGGGGGGAGAGGGGTAGGAACAAGCCGTCGATGGCGTCGTGGCGCAGCAGCCAGATGAGCGCAAAGGTGCCGGCGGCGTAGGAGCAGAGGGTGCCGATGGCGGCGCCGAAGACGCCCAGGGACGGCGCCCCGAAATTGCCCAGGATGAGCGTGTAGTTGAGGACGAAGTTCAAGAGGTTCGAGCCGAGGGCGACCAGGAACGGCAAGCGCGTATTGCCTACGCCTCGGAGGACCGCCGCGTAGAGCAGCGTCAGGTACTGGAAAACCGTGCCCGTGAGCAGTGGACGGAGGTATGTGAGCCCCTGCTCCATGCCCGCGGGCGACGCGCCGAGCATGAGCAATATGGGTTCCGCGAGCAGGTTGCCGGCGATGGCGACGCCGATGCTCAGCACGATCGTGAGCTGGGTTGACTGCAGGAGGATGTGGTTGACGCGCGTCCGGTCACCCGCGCCGTGGGCGCGGGCCACCGTTGCGACGGCCCCGATGGTCAGTCCCATCATCGCCACCATCAGGAGGAAGACCACCTGCGTCGCGTAGCTCAGGCCGGCGAGGGCATCTTCGGCATGGGGAAGACGCCCGACCATCGCCGTATCGACGGCGAGGGCGAGCACGTTGAGCACGTTCAGGCCGATGATGGGCCACGCGAGCTCGAAGAGCCGCTGGGGGATCGACCTCTCGCTCTCAGTCACGCCACAGGCCTCGAATCGCAGATGCGGTCCCCAGCCGCCAGCCACCCTAGCGCGTATTCGCGTGCACGGGCCGGGTTCGTCGATGTGATCCGCGGCCTTTGCGCAACGCATCATCGATGCCGGTACGGACCCTGGCCCCCGTCGGCGACGGGCCAAAGGTGATCAGCTCGGAATCCGCCCTGTCACGACGAATGCGTCCCCGAATGCGGACATGACAGCCGATGGAGGATTATATTTGTTGTCACAAATGTTGGTTGGTTGAATTTAGTAATTTCAACAAGTTAGACCTCCATGACAGCGATGTCGCCGTTGACGCTTGTTTGAACATATTTACATTCAACGTGCAATCGGCGGACGAGGGTTCCGCCGCACGGGAAAGGCCAAACACGCGTCATGGAAAACCGTTCGACCGAATCTGAGATGACTATCCCGTTCCTGCCCCTGCGCAGCGGCATCATTTTGCCGGGTCGGGTCACGACCATCCCGGTTGGCCGAGCGCGCTCCCGGGCCCTCGTCGACTCCCTCGAGCCGGGGCGCTTCGTCGTCATCGGGGTGCAGAAGGACTCCGAGGTCGAAAACCCAGGCCTCGCCGATGTTCATCCGATCGCCGTCCTCGCCGCCGTCAAGGACAAGACCGACCGCGGCAAGCGTGGCGTCCTGCTCCTCGTCGAAGCCATCGAGCGCGTCGACGTGCGCGGCTTCGTTTCCGATAGCCCGTTCTGGACCGCCAGCATCGTGCCTACCTACGAGAGCGACGACGATTCGTCGGACGCCCGGACGCTTCGGGAAGCCCTCCGTGACCATATGGCCGAGCTCTCTCCCGAGGACAGCGGTGTTCGTGACGTGCTCGCGTCCGATGACAGCCCGGGCCTCTTCGCCGACCGGGTGACCTCTTGGATCGACGCGCCCACCGAG
>JAFDCW010000977.1 GCA_019312705.1 Deltaproteobacteria bacterium | reverse complement strand
GGGCGGTATGGGCATCGTGCTGCTCGCGAGGGATGTAGCGCTCGACCGACTGGTGGCGATGAAGCTGCTTCCACAGACCGTGGCGCTCGATGATGAGGCCCGGGCCCGCTTCCTCCGAGAAGCAAGAGCCTCCGCCGGCCTGTCGCACCCCAACATCGTCCCGATTCACACGGTCGAGGAGCAGGGCCACAACGTGTTCTTCGTGATGGGGTACGTCGACGGCGAAACCTTGCGAGAGCGAGTGGAACGCGCCGGACCGCTTACACCACGGTATGCCATGAAGCTCATGCAAGAAGTCGCTTGGGCGCTCGGCTATGCGCATGAACGAGGCGTGGTACACCGCGACATCAAGCCCGACAACATCATGATCGAGCAGGCGACCGATCGGGCCATGGTGACGGACTTCGGCATTGCCCAAGTTGGAGCGCCCAAGGGTGCACCGACGGGCGAAATCATTGGGACCGCGCGGTACATGAGCCCCGAACAAGCGTCCGGGGACAAGGTCGACGGCCGCAGCGATCTCTACTCGCTGGCGGCGACGTTCTATTGGGCGCTGGCCGGGCGGGCGCCGCATGAAGGCAAGAATCTCCCGGCCATTCTCGCGAAGACGGTTTCGGAGGAACCCAAGGCGCTCGTCACGGTGCGCGCGGAGACTCCGGAACGGTTCGCGTCGATCGTCGACCAGTGTCTGCAGAAAGAACCCGAACACCGAATTCAAAAGGGCGAGGAGCTCGCTTCAGCTCTGGGAGAGGTGCGTGGGCGTGATTTTCGGGCGCCGCCGCTCGTGCGGAGTTTCATTCGGAACGCCGAGATCTCGACGATGGTCTTCCTGGCAACTGCCGTCGCCGGAGGGGGCACGAGCATCGGGTCCCAGGGCGTCAACGTCGCGTTTGGCGGCCCAGGGTTCATTGGGACGATTCTGGTCATTCAGCTCATCCTCGTGGCGCGCCGCCTGCTCCGCGAAGGGTACACGTTCCCCGACATTCGCGAAGCTCTGCTTGCCGAGGCCCAAGTGCAGGATGAAGAGGCCGAGGTCGTCCTCAAATGGAGGTGGGTGCGACGCCTCAACGGTCTGTGGAATCGCGTGTGGGCCGGCAAATTCGGACGTTGGTTCTTCCGGACGGCCGGCAAGGGCATCAAACCACCGGCGCAATCGGTTCTCCCTTCGACCGACGCCACCGAACTGGTCCTCGGCCGGGCTGCGGTGGACGTCTTCAAGGAACTTCCCAAAGACGATCAGACGAGAGCAGGAGACGTTCCGGCCGTGGTCCACCGGCTCGAGGGCCAGGCCGAGAGACTTCGGCAAGCCGGGGAAACCGGCGAGGTCCTTCACGACACGGTTGCCGCGCTCGAAAACGTGCGGCTCGTGTTGCTCAAGGTCAGATCTGGCCAGGCATCGATCGAGGACCTGACGCTCCACATGCAGAAGGCCAAGGAGATCGGAGAGAATGTGGACCGCCAGTTGGCCGCGCAAAAGGAAGTGGAGGGCCTCCTCAACCCCTAGGTTCTACTCGCAGGATACCGCTACAGACCGTACATTAGCGGGTTATGTACCCCTCCCATATGAGTGGCCGTGTCCGACCTCAGCGATAGACTCCAAACCGCCGTCGGTGACACCTACGCCATCGAGCGCGAACTCGGTGGTGGTGGCATGTCGCGCGTCTTCCTCGCCCTAGAGACACGACTCGATCGCAAGGTCGTCATCAAGCTGCTCCCGCCGGAGATGGGGGCGGGCGTCAACGTCGAGCGGTTCGAACGCGAGATCAAGCTCGCGGCGAAGTTGCAGCATCCTCACATCGTCCCGCTGCTGACGGCCGGTTCCGAGGGCGACTTGCTCTGGTACGTGATGCCATACATCGAAGGCGAATCGATGCGGGCCAAATTGGCGCGCGAAGGCGAACTCCCGATCGGTGAAGCGGTGCGCATTCTCAAGGAAGTGATCGACGCGCTGCAGTACGCCCACTCGAACAAGGTCGTCCATCGCGACATCAAGCCCGATAACGTGATGTTGTCAGGCAAGCATGCGGTGGTCACTGATTTTGGCGTGGCGAAAGCGGTCAGCGCCTCGACCGGCGAATCGAACCTCACGTCCCTCGGCGTGGCGCTCGGCACGCCGGCGTATATGTCGCCCGAACAGGCCGCCGCAGATCCGCATGTCGATCACCGCGCAGACATCTACGCGATCGGCGCCATGGCGTACGAGATGTTGACCGGCCGGCCCC
>JAFDCW010000976.1 GCA_019312705.1 Deltaproteobacteria bacterium | reverse complement strand
CTCGGACACCACCCTCGGCGAGCTTCCCGACGCCGGTGCCGGTGGCGACTGACGTGGAGGCCCCCGCCGTCGGAACTGTCATCGGCGAGCGTTATCGCCTCGAGGAAGAACTCGGCGGCGGCGCGATGGGGTGCGTATTTCGCGCCTCTGTGATCGCGGGCGGGGAGGACGTCGCGATCAAGGTGATCGCGCCGGAGTTGGTCGGTCGGCCAGGGCTGGTCGAGCGTCTCGAGCGCGAGGCGTTACTGGTCCAAGGTGTCGAACACAGGGCGGTCAGGCGCGTGCACGAATACGGCACCACCGACGACGGTGTGCCCTTTCTGGTCAGTGAATTGCTCGAAGGCGAGAGCCTCGATGAGCGCCTCTCCAGAGAGCCCGCGCTCACCGCAGCGGACATGCTTCAAATCACCATCGACATCCTGGATGGTCTCGAAGCGGTGCACGCCGCGGGCGTTGTCCACCGGGACCTGAAGCCTGACAACATCTTCATCGACCGCGACGCCGCTCCCAAGATCATCGACTTCGGCGTTTCGAAGGGGGCCCTCGCCGGCCCCGCATTGACGACCACCGGCGAAATCCTGGGCACGCCGGTCTTCATGTCGCCTGAGCAGGCGGACCACGCGAAGGGGGCGACCCCCGCCGCGGACGTCTATGGAATGGCCACCCTTCGAGGCGCCGAGCCTCGGCATGCTTCTGTTGGCGGTGGCCTTCGAAGATCCCGCCCAGCTGGCCGACGTGCGGCCCGGGGTTCCTTCTGCCCTTGCCGCCCTCGTGGCCCAGGCCATGGCCAAAGCACCGGCAGAGCGACCGATATCGGCGGCCGCGTTCGCGACGAGTCTTCGGGAAATCCTCGAGGTTCACAGGGCCGAGCTCGTAGCCCTGGAGCTTCCCCGTATGGACGGGCACCCGCCTGACGCGGCCGACACCGCGCCGGCACCTGACTCGGACTCCGGATTCGCCCGCGACCCTGAGGCCGTCTCAGCCCCCTCCCAGCGCCGCGGCGTCGGCCTCGCCGTAGGCGGCGTTGCAGTCTTGCTTCTGATGACGCTGGCCGTCGTCCTCTTCGCTCTGCTCTGATAGAACGACATCCCATGGCGGCAGAGCACGCAATCGAGCAGGCGCTCTCGGGCGGATCAACGCGGGGGGAGGGGACCTACCGCCGTCGTCGAGGCCGGGTCATTGGGCTCTTTGCGCTGGCCCTCGCCGTGCTTGTCGCCATCGGGGGCCTCGGCCTCCGCGGTATCGAGGCCGTCATGAAAGACGGCCTCCGAGGGCGCATCAGCGCGCTCCGGGATGCGGTTTCGGCGGGCACGATGGTCTGGCTCGAGGCGCAGGAAGACACCGCCACCGTGGTGGCGGGAGCGCCCGCTCTCCACCCCCTGATGGTGGCCGTGGTTCGCGCTGAGGAGAGCACTGCAGGAGATGTCGAAGCCCTCACGGCGGCGCTCTCGACCCTCGACGATGGGCAGCTCTTCGAGGGCAGCGCTCTCCTCGCCGCCGATGGCCGAGTCGTGATGAATCACGGGGCCGGTCTCGAGGTGGGCGCCGAGGCCCCGCCCGAGGTTCGACGAGTCTACGAAGCGGCGGTCAATGGCGAGGCCCGCGCGTCGCTGCCCTTTGCGGTGCCCGTAGGAGAGCCGCACATGGTCGTGGGCGCGCCGGTGATGGAGGGCGACGAGTTGGTGGCGGTGATCCTCCTCGGCCTTTCGACGGACAAGTTCAGCGCGACCCTACTCGCCGCCCGGGCCGGCGAATCGGGGGAGACCTACGCGGTGAATCGGGACGGCAAGCTCATCAGCGACAGCCGTTTCCTCGACGGTCTCCGTGAACTCCGATTTATCGGACCCGATGATGAGACAGCCGTGCTCGGCGTCGACGTCCGGGACCCGGGTGGCGATCTCGAGGATGGGTATACGACCGGTGTGTTGCGTTCCGAGCAGCCCCTGACCCAATCTGCCGAGAGCGCCATCGAGGGGGATACCGGGGTCGATGTGGACGGTTACCGGGACTACCGCGGGACCAACGTGATCGGCGCCTGGATGCCGGCCGAGCGCCATGGCTTCGCGATCATCACCGAAGTAGACACCGTCGAGGCTTACCGGCCGTTGGTGGTGCTTCATCGCATGTTCGGGGGCTTGCTCCTGTTGGTTCTTCTCGCGGCCACTGCGACCTTCGCGGTCGGCATGCTGCTCGAACGTCAGCGTCGCCGGGCGGGACTCGCCGAGAAGAAGGCGGCGCGTCTGGGGCAGTACCAACTCGAAGAGAAGCTCGGGGAGGGCGGCATGGGTGCGGTCTATCGCGCACATCATGCGCTGCTTCGGCGCCCGACGGCGGTGAAGCTGCTGCATCCGACCCACAACAGCGCCGCGAACCTCGAACGCTTCGAACGGGAGGTGCGCCGGACCGCCGAGCTGAGCCACCCCAATACCATCTCGATCTACGACTACGGCCATACCGCCGACGGCGTCTTCTACTACGCGATGGAATACCTCGAAGGCGTCGACCTCGAGGTGCTGGTCGAGCGTTTCGGGCCGATGCCGAGCTCTCGGGTGATCCACCTCATCACCCAGGCCGCCGGGGCCCTAGCCGAGGCTCACTCCGTCGGCATGGTGCACCGAGACATCAAACCAGCGAATCTCTTCCTCTGCCGTCGCGGGGGCGTGCCCGACACGGTGAAGGTCCTCGACTTCGGCCTCGTCAAGACGAGCCGCCCCGAGGACAAGGCGCTGACCGCCGACAACGTGGTCATGGGGACTCCTGCCTACCTGCCGCCGGAGATGGTCAGTTCGGCGAACGCCGCGACCCCCGCGTCCGACCTCTACGCCCTCGGAGCGGTCGCCTACTACCTCGTGACGGGTGAGCCGGTCTTCGACGGAGAAACGGCC
>JAFDCW010000230.1 GCA_019312705.1 Deltaproteobacteria bacterium | reverse complement strand
CCGCGAAGGCGCAGAGGCGTCGTACGAGCAACATGAATTTCCTTGGTGAGACGGCGGCCGGGGCCGGGGGGTCCCAGTTGGGGGAAGCATCGGACCCATCCGCAAACGATGTGCCATCACCGACACGGACCTCTTCTCAGGCAATTGACTGGGTCGGAGGGATCGATCTGGCCATCTTCGCGCGCGCTTCGGTAGCGGCGCCCTAGCGCGACGGGGGGGACCGCGGACCCCACGGCCGAGCTCCGGCGCATTTCATGAGCCCACCGGGGACTCCCTCGGTGGCCTGGCCGAAGACCGTTGCCGGACGACGAGAATCTACCCGTGTCGGCGTTCGGCTCCCCCAATCGGACGCCGGTGGCCCCGGGGACTCCGGGGGCGGGTGGGGCCCACTGCGGCTATCTCTGCGCAGACTCGAGGGATTGTGAAATCGTGCCTTCCGATACGGTTTACTGCTCGCCCGCGGCTTGCTGCTGCTGAATCTGCCGCTGAATCTGCTGCATGATTTCGGGCGGAAGCTGTCCGCCTCCAGGTCCACCAGGTCCACCGGGGCCGCCCATGCCGGGCGGCATGCCCGGCGGCATGCCCGGGGGCGCCGCGGCGGCGGGTTCGTCGTCCACCTCGGGGGTCTGGAAGGATTCGACGTTCGCGTTCATGCGCTCGGCGAGGTAGCTCGAGACCAGGAAGACCACGGGGTCGCCCTCCCGGGTGAGGTAGAAGTCGTTCGCTTCTTCGCTGTGTTGGGTGCCGAGGTTGAGCACGACATCGTAGGTCGGGACCGGCGCCGCCGGCTCTTCGCCGTCTTCGCCCTCTTCTTCGTTTTCGTCGTCGTCACTCTCGTCTTCGCTCTCTTCACGGACCGTGAGGGTGATGACCTTGGCGCTTTCGCCGAGGCCTGCGCTCTCGGCGGAGGCGTCGACCGGCGCGAAGTCCGATGCCCTCATGCGCGCGAGGCTCGAGACCGTGGACTGGACGCGGGTTGGGCCAAAGCGCTCGATCTCGTCTTCGCCCTCGGACTGCACCCACTGGCTGTCTTCACCACGCTCGAAGCGCCAGGTGTTCTCGCCGTTCTGGAAGGCGACCGCGACCACGTCGGCCGGGGACACGTCGACGACGCGACGATTTCGCCAGTCCTTCACGTCCTTGTTGAATGCAAACTTGAGGGAGCCCTCGGCTGCGGCGACCCGGTCTTCACCCTCGGCGCGGACCATGGTGGTGCCGCCGCTGTAGGAGCCGAAGAGCAGGTTCGCGAGCTCGTTCCCCGAGCTCCGGGCGATGACGCGAATGCCGGTGTCTTCCGTGACTTCGAGGCGCTCGTGGTTGGCGCTGTTCGAGGCGGCGATGCGCACCATCACCATCTCGTCGAGCTTGTCGAGGGCCGTATTGACGGTGGTCATGTCCGCCGGCGCATCCACCGGCTCGGCCACCCGCCACTCGTCCTCGGACACCCGGGTCAGTCGCACCGTGGGCGCGTCGGGGCGATGGATCTCGATCTCGTCGATCTCGGTCTTGTCGAGGTCCGGAAGGATCGAATCCGTCGCACTCTCGTCGCCGTCGCCGTCACCGTCGCCGGTCGCGGCGGCCTCGCCGCCGCGGTTCTCGTCTTGCTTCTGCATCGCCCAAGCGGCGACGGCCATGATGGCCACCAGCACGAGGGCCCCGATGGCGACCCGATTCTTCTGCCAATCCATCGTTTACCTCAGATGCTGATGTTCTTGCGGCGCGTGAGGCGCATGCGCCAACGCACGACGCCGAAGAGTGCGAAGAGGAAGGGCACGCCGAGCATGTTCCCCCACCGGTACTGCTGCATTTTCGCGTCCCACTCCTCGCGGGCGAGGAGGGCGCGTTCGACCGCGGCTTCGCGGGCGTCGATGGCGTCGTTCTGGCTGCCGACCGCGGTGTCGAGGCCCGTCTGGTCCCCCTGGACGAGGGCGTTGACCGCGTCCTGGCCGGCCTCGGCCGCCTGTCGGGTCGCCTCCTCGGCCTCCTCTTCAGCGGACTCGACGTTCTCGGGCACGCGAAGCGACGGGTCCGAGACGTCCTTGGCGCGCACGGCGATGAGGTCCGCGTCCTGGGCGAGCCAGTCGATTGCGTTCAGCGCCGAGGCGAAGGGCCCGATCATCGGGCACTGCTGCCGCGCCATCTGCTGGACCTGGCCGAGGATTTCGTCGCGGACCATCAAGGCCGAGCCGGTGACCAGGACCCGCGCCTCATCGCTGCTCGTTTGACCCTCTTCGAAGGCGCTGGGGATCGTGCCCTCGATGGCGACCATGAGGGGCTTTTCACCCTCGGATCGTGGCGTGAAGCCCGTCCCGGCGTTGATGGTGCTGACGTCCTGGGTCCACGAGTTCTCAGTCGACACGGCGATGACCGCCGCCCGGTCGCTCGCTCCCTCGGTGACCTCGAGGGCTGCGCCGAAGGGCGCCCAGGTCTCCTCGAGACGGAAGGTCACGGGGTGCTGGCAGGTGCCCTTGTCGCACTGGAAGCCGGGCCCGGCCGTATCGAGGCAGTCGTCGTTGTTGCTGCACGAGGTGCTCTGGCGAAGGGTGAGGTCGACCAGCACGAAGGGCGGCGACGAGCGCGGACCCTGGGGCGTTTGCATCCGGCGGCACTGGGTGTCGAGGAGCATCTCGGATTCCATCACCACGCCGTACGGCCTGAGCAGCGTATTGACGCCGGTATCGACCGCCGAGAAGCTCGGCTGTTGGTTATCGACGGTCAGGGCGACGCTTCCTCCGAAGATGCCGAGGGAGCCGCCGGCCATGACGAAGCTGTCGATGTTCCGCAGCTCTGCATCGCTGAGGGGTGTCTGCGGCCCGACGATCAGGAGGGCCTCGATCTCCGGGTCGATCTCCGACTCGGCCGAAACCTCGCGGAAGTCGTAGAGGGGGGCGCAGGCCTGAAGCGTCTGGAGCCCCTCCTGGAGGGTCGCCCCTTCGTGGCCCGTGAGCACGGCGATGGTGTGCTTCTCATTGAGCAGCAGACTGAGCTTCGTCGTGAGCTGGTACTCGAGGCCGGACGTATCTTGCACGACCGGGATGACCTCGGTGCGGTCGAGGTAGCGCATGACGATGCCGCGGTAGCCTTCGACGACCTGGGCGCCGTCGGCGGTGACCTGCTGGTGGCGAACGGGGCTGATGCCCGCTTCCTGTGCCTCTTCCTTTTCGGCCTCGGTGTCGGGGCTGATGAAGGTGACGACCAGGTTGGAGCCCGCGGCGGCCTGATACTCCGAGAGGATGTCTCGCACGTCCCGCTCCGTCGCATTGAAGGGCGGCGGCAGATCTTCGCTGAAGTAGGCGACGATCTCGAGGCGGTCGGTGATGCTCGATGCGAGGCGCTTGGTGCCCTGGGAGAGCGTGTAGAGCTCGTCTTCGGTCCAATCGAGGCGCAGCGGCGGCAGGATGGCGAAGATGGCGTTGAAGCCGATCAGGACCCCGGCGCTGATCGCCAGGAACGCGATGGACTCGGAGGCTGCTTTGGTGCGTTGGTTGGCCATATCAGGTCACCTCCACCGACGGCTCTCGAGAGCCCGAAATGCGATGAGGAGGGGGATGCCCGTTGCGGCGAGGAAGAAGGTCACGTCACGGAGGTCGATGACCCCGCGGGCCATCGACTGGCGGTGGTAGTCGAAGGAGAGCCACTCGATGATCGACGGCCAGATGCCCTCGCTACCGATGAGCGGCAGGACCTTGTCGAGGATGACGAAGATGAAGCAGATGATGAAACTGGAGAAGAAGGCCACCATCTGGTTCGAGGTCATGCTCGAGGTCACCAGGCCGATCGCGAGCAGTGCCGCGCCGAGCAAGAACATGCCCACGTAGCCCGCGGCCACCTGACCGAAGTCGAGGGGGCCCAGGGTCGAGACGCTGAGTGGATAGGTGAGCGTCAACGTGAGCAACACGGCGTAGAGCCCGAGCACTCCGAGGAATTTGCCGAGGATCACCTCTCCGTCTTTGACCGGCATGGTCAGCAAAAGCTCGATGGTGCCCGTGCGCCGGTCGTCGGCGACGAGGCCCATGGTGAGCGCCGGGGCGCCGATGACCATGGACCAGGTGAGCCACATCCACATGCCGCGCACGCTGCTGATCTTCGCGAGGAAGAACTGCTGCCAGAAGAAGAAGCCTGTGATCAGGAGGACCACGGAAATCACGATGTATGCCGGAGCTCCGTTGAAGTAGCTCACGAACTGCCGGCGGGCGATGCCGAGTGTGTTTTTCACTTCTCGCCGTCCTCGTTCTTGTCTTCGTCTTCGTCATCGTCCTCGTCGGACGCGTCGTTGTCGTCTTCGTCTGAGTCGTCGTCTTCGTCGGAGTCTTCGGAGTCGTCTTCGTCGGAGTCGTCGTCTTCGTCGGAGTCTTCGGAGTCGTCTTCGCTGTCGTCAGCGTCGTCGCTCGACTCAGCGCCGGAGCCCGTCGAATCCTCGGGGTTTTCGGAAGTTTCGGAGTCTTCGGAGGTCTCGTCCTCTTCCTCCTCTTCTTCCGCTTCTTCCTCTTCGGCCTTCTTGGCTTCGGCCTTCTTCACCTCGGCCTTCTTCGCGGAGGCCCGATCGCGCTTTTTGGCCTTGCCCTTGGCGTCGTCTGTGTCCTTGCCGAGGGTCAGTTCGGCGAAGCGCCTCTCGATAGCGTTGACCTCGCCCGAGAGGTCGAGCAGTACCGAGCCGGCGTCGACGGCGGCCTTGATGAGCGCCTCCCGCAGATCCGCGTGCTTGTCCTTCGCGATGATCTCCAAGCGAACCTCGCTGGAATTCGCGGCCTGGACCTCTTCGATGCGCGCCACGCCGGGCACGTCGCCGAGGCGCTTCTTGGTATCGGCGATGTCGCCGCCCTTGGCGAAGGTCGCGTAGTAGCGGGTATTGCCGGCGGCCCGGCGCAAGCCCTCGGGGGTGTCGTCGGCGACGATCTTGCCCTTGGTGATGATCAGCAGGCGGTCGCACGTTTTCTCGGCCTCGGACATCGAGTGCGTCGACAAGATGACCGTACGCTCCTTGCCGATTTCCCGGATGAGCTCGCGAATCTCGACCGTCTGGTTCGGGTCGAGGCCGCTCATCGGCTCGTCGAGGATGAGGATCGGCGGCTCGTGCATGAGCGTCGCGGCGAGGCCGACGCGCTGCCGAAAGCCCTTCGACAGGGTCGCGATGCCCTGGCCGATGACGTCACCGATGTCGGTCTGTTCGACCACCGTCTTGAGGCGCTTGCGGGCGTCGCTCCCCTCGAGGCCGCGCATGCGCGTGACCCACTGGAGGAATTCGAGGACCAGCATCTCGGTGTAGAGCGGATTCGACTCGGCGAGGTAGCCGAGGGAGGACCGCACCCCGAGGGAGTCCGTGAAGACGTCACACCCGTTGACCTTCGCCGTCCCCTCCGTGGGGGCGATGAAGCAGGTGAGAATCTTCATGGTGGTTGTCTTCCCAGCGCCGTTCGGGCCCAGGAATCCAAGCACTTCACCCCGCTTTACCTCGAAACTCACGTTGTCGAGGGCCTTGAAGTCGCCGTAGCGCTTCGTCAGCGAGCGGGCTTCGATCATCACATCGCTCATGCAAAGCCTTTCGAGCTTCCGCCGAGTCCGAGGTCGCCCCCCGGGACCGGCAAGGGGCGGGGTGTAAGTCGGGACGCCCACCGCGTCAAGAGACGGGCGCGGGCCTTAACCCCCATGGTTCCGCGATATTCCGGGGGTTGTGTGACGACCCGGCGCGCTCACATAGGGGAGAAGGCACACCCCGGCACGGTGGGGGGGCCGAATTTTCGTCAGATTTCGGGCGACAAAGGGTTGGAACGACTCTTCCAGGGGCTCCCACAGGTCAGCTACGTGATCCCCTCGAAGGCGGCTGCTAGAATTGGTGAATCCATGAAATCACGCCGTTACGCCTCCGCCGCGGTGCTCTGTGCGGTCTTCTTGGCCGCCGCCGCCACCCTCGCCGCCTGTGGCCGTAGCGCCCTCGATGATTTCTCCGACGGGGCTGCTCCGGCGGATTCCGGGGTCGACGCGGATGCCATCGTGCCCGGCTGCTCGGTCGACGCCGACTGCGACGATGGCCTCTTCTGCGACGGCGTCGAGCTCTGCCGCGGCTCAATCTGCGTCGAAGGCATGGCGCCGTTCTGCGACGACGGCGTCGACTGTACCGAAGACAGCTGCGTCGAAGCCGACCGCTCCTGCCAGTTCGTACCCGCGCCAGACCGCTGCCCGGAGGGGACCATGTGCGACCCGGTTCTCGGCTGCGAAGGTCGCGAGTGCCGTACCAGCCGCGACTGCGATGACCGCTTCGTCTGCAATGGCGCCGAAGAATGCCTCGATGGCTTCTGCATGCCCGGGAGGCCCCTCGACTGCAATGACGGCATCGATTGCACCGTCGACGAGTGCAGCGAGGCCGCCGGCGGCTGCTCCCTCACCCCGGTAGACCTCCGCTGTGACGACCGGCTCTTCTGCAACGGCGCCGAGCGCTGCGACGTCCGCCGCGGTTGTTCCCCCGGGGAGCCGGTCTTCTGTGGAGTCACCACCGAGTGCTCCATGGACCGCTGCGACGAGAGGAGCCGTACCTGCATCTCTGCGCCCCTCGACCGCGACCGCGACGGCTTCGGCCCGCCCGAATGCGGCGGCCTCGACTGCAACGATCGCAACCCCCTGGTCAATCCCCGGGCCCGGGAGCTCTGCGGCGACGTCATCGACAACAACTGCGACGGCCTCGCCGATTGCGTCGACCCCCTCTGCGCCCGGTCCCCAGAGTGCGCGATGTGTACTCCCTTCGAGTTCTCTTGCGATGACCGAGTCGATGAAGACTGCGACGGGCTCATCGACTGCGCCGACCCGGATTGCGGGTTCGACCCCGGCTGCGTGCTCTGCACGCCCGAGCTTTGTGGCAGCGGCCGCGATGACGACTGCGATGGCCTCGTCTATTGCGCGGACTCGGACTGCGCCGCGGACCCCTTCTGCATGTTCTGCCTGCCCGAATCCTGCTCCGA
>JAFDCW010000975.1 GCA_019312705.1 Deltaproteobacteria bacterium | reverse complement strand
TCGTGACCCGCAGGTCGATCGACCCGTCGCGGTGTATGAAGACGAGAATATGTGCCCGGAGTTGATCCTCGGAGACCCCGAGGCCGACCACCTCAGAACCCTCGACACGTTCATCGAAGGCCCGGCGAATCGCTTCGGGGCGAGGAGATCGGTGTGCGTTTTCGATGACTACGATGATGACGCCCAGGTTCGATTCGGCCCCCTGCGTGGTATCGGGGTGGGCGTCGTCTTCGAGGGTCGGGCTTCCCGAAGGTCCTGCTGTCGCACTCTGGGCCGTAGCTTGGGCCCATACCCCGGTCGGGGCGGCGACTGTCACGAATAGCAAGAGGGCTGGAGCGAGGCGCATCGACAATGATGGTGTGGCCCGCCGGAGACTCTTGTCAAAGAGGGTCTGAGGAGTCGGCGGCCCTCGCGACGCCCGCATCCTCGGAGTGTTCGTCGGCTCGAGGCTCCCTCCGTCGGAGCCAGGCCGAGAGCGCGTGTAGAGGGTCGAATCCGAGGGTTGCCTTGACGCTCGCCACCTCGGCGATGCGACTGCGCACGAGGTCCGTCAATGGGGAGAAGGCCTGGAAGAAATCCACCCCGCCGAGGAGCCGCCGAGTCTCGGTGGCAACGCCCCGGACCGCGTCCGCGCCGAGGGCGACCGCCGCGTAGGGCGGGGTCGGATAGATGATGACGTCGCGCACGGCGACGGCCTGGGCCCAGGCGCCCGGCCCTGACGCCCGGAGCAGTCCTTCGAGGGTGGAGAGTTCGGCGAAGACTCCCAGGTGCACCGGTGCGAGAGCCCCCGAGACCGCGTCGACGATGACCCGGTGATCTCGGCGGAAGTCGCCACCGAGGGGGCCTACCCAACGCGTGATGAGGTCCGGGCCGACGACGCGATCGATGCAGCCGTCGCGGCGGGAGAGCGCCACGGTGGTGAAGGGCCGACCCTTCGACCAGACGGTCATGACCACGGAGTGATCGTCGGGGAGGATGATGTCGAGGGCCCGATTCACGGTGCCGGCGGACGGCACCGGGACCTTCTCGAGGGGGCGCGGGTAGACGTAGATCTGTCCGGCGTCTTCCATCTCGCGAAAGATGCGCGAGAAGGCGAGCCACTGGGTTGCGTAATCGTCCCCGCGCTGAAGTCGCAGGGCGAGGCGCTCTGCCATCTCGTCGGCGACACCCTCACGGAGGGTGAGGGCACGGCGGGCGCCATAGGTCCGGCACAGCTCGGCCAAGGACTCAGGCCCGCCCCACGTGAGGTCGACGATGGGCCCCCGAGAGGTGTGATAGCTCTTGAGGACTCGGTCTCCGTTGCCGAGGACGACCACCAGGGCGCCGCGCAGGTCCAATGCGCCGTCAGTGTCCCGCTTGTCGGCCGTCGGGGCGTCGGTCGTGGCGGGCTGGTTCTCCATACGCTCGACGACGCCGGGGGAGAAGAGCGCGACTAGGTTGGTCCAGCTCTCGACGTCGAAGCCTTCGAAGCGCAGGTCGGGACTTATCACTTGCTCTTCCTCCGCGCGCTTGGACGGCGCTTGGGGGCAGGCTTGCTCGCCGACTTCTCGATCAGGAAGACCCGGCAGGTGAGCCCGGGCATCGAGACCTCGGCCTCGGCCTCGCCGGTGAGCTCTTCTCCGGTCGCGAGATCGAGCAGCCGACACGGCGCCGGCAGGGTGACGGTGCTGGTGACCGCGTCCCGGGTCGGGTTCATCACGAAGAGCACGCGGGGGCCGACAGCGTCTTCGTGCACCGTCGTCTCGAGGGGGCGGGGGGTGACCGCGAATGGGCGCGCGAGGTCCTCTTCGCGAATGAGCTCGTCGACCAGGGCCTGGGCGTCCGCCGCGTCGTCGATGAGGACCCGCCGGCTGCCCTTCGGTGCTTGGAAGTGGTGGAAGGCCATCGCCGTGCCACGCTCCGGCATGCAGGGGCCATACACGATGGTCGTCCCGTCTTCGGCGAGGGCCCGGAAGCGATCCCAACGGGGCGCCGATGCAAACTCGTAGGTAGGACAGACGACCACCGACAGGTCCTCGAAGCGAGCGTCTGGTGCATCGCCATCGATCCACACGTACGGCACCTGGGCCTCCGTCAGGGCGTCGGCGACTCTTGCGAGCATCTGCCACCAGAGCACCTGGATCGGACCCTCGAAGCCCAGCGCGTCTTCCCGGCACCCGTCGACCGGCGTGCCGCCGAGGGCCTCGAGGGCGGCGGGGCTCACCAAGCCCCCGAAGAGATGGGTCAC
>JAFDCW010000974.1 GCA_019312705.1 Deltaproteobacteria bacterium | reverse complement strand
ACCCGCTTGAGCAGCCGGTTCATGGAGTTGCTGTCCGGGCCTCCCCAGAACATCCGTCCCCCGGTTTCGACGCCGAAGCTGACCATCGTGTCCTCGGCGTCGCGGAAGCGGGTCAGTCCCGCTGACGTATCGTCGGGGCGGCCCGCCTGCCGCCACGGGATCATGGACAGCCCCTGACCCTGCACCGTGTACAGCCGGACGCCCTGCGCGTTGGCCTCGGCCAGCACGTCATCGAAGGCGAAGGTGTTGTTCAGTGCCCCGTTCGCCGAGAACTGCCCATCGGGACTGCCCGCCGCGGCGGTGAACAGCTTGAGGAAGTGCTCGCCCGGCCTCCGCCGCGTCATGTCCGAGAAGTAGAACAGGGCCTTGGGCGGATCGATCTGGGACAGGCCTCCCAGCGAGGCGGCCAGGCGGCGTAGTCGATTCGTCGTGATCCGCATCTCCTCCAGCTGGAAGGCGCGGGCCGTCTGACGCGCCAGCATATCGCTCGACTGCCCTGCGATTTCCGCGTACCGCGCTTCCTCCGTCTGGGCGTAGGCGTACTCGCCCCACTGGTCCGGGTCCCTGCGGACCTGGTCCAGCGTGGCCAGCAGCAGCTCGGGATCGTCGGAGAGCTCGGATTGCACGACCCGATGGCCGCTCGAGATCAGCATGCCCCGGTCGCCGCCGGCGACCAGCTCGGGGATCAACCGTTCGAGCATCTCGAACGAGTTGTTCTGACCCAGCATCGTCAGCAGCTTGTGATCCAGATAGAAGATGAAGGTCGCCCCCGGCCCCGAGGGCGCGACTTCGGGCCGGGAGCCGGGTGGGGGCTCTGCGACGACGACCTCTCGACGGGTGACGTTGCAGATCCGGTCCGCATGGACCAGCGGGATCGGCCGGCCGCCGACGACCAGCTCGAAGTCCTCCGGCTCCAGTTCGGGGATAGGCAGCCCGGCGCGCTTCTTCTTCGGCGTGAAGCTGACGTCGAGCTGGATCAGTCGCTCTTCGGTTTGCTCGACCAGCCCACTGTCCCGCGGTGGGGTCCGTTCGGTCGCGTCTTGCGCTACGGCGAGCCAGAGGCCAGCCGGCAGGACGCACAGCACGAACAGGCCAGCGATGACTGGACGCATCTCTACCCCGAGACGACCTCGCCGTCGATCTTGTGCAGGTAAGCGTTGCGCACCTCGAGCCCCTCCTCCGTGCGGTCCACGAAGAAATCGACATCGAAGATCTGATCGTCACTCTTGAAGTCAACGCAAACCGAATAGGTGTCGGCGTCTTTCTGGTGGACGGTGTGGAAGTCCGCCATCGTGCCGGCCACGTCCCTGCCGCCGCGTGGGGGAATGTCGTACACGTCGTTCTCGTCGGCCTGGTCGGCGACCCATTGACGGATGGCTTCGGCGACCTCCTCGGCGACCTGCGCCGGGGGGTCGGGGTAGGACGGTTTCTGGATGACCGGGGCCGGCACGGAATCGGGGGCCCCATACTCCCCCTGGCAGGCCAGGATGAGCCCCGACGCCGCGATGATCGACAAGGCACGAAGCCACTTCGTTGAGCTCATGATGGACTCCCGTCCCGGCGGACGGACCGACGAATTCGGCCGCGCACCCGGGGCACGGCCATCGTACTCGATGGGAACGCCCCACCGAAGCGCGAGGCAATCCCGGGATCCATTCTTGCCGTATCCCTGCAGCATCGCCGCAAGTGCGTATGTTCAAGGGGTTTCGGAATGCCAACCGGTTGTCGGGCGCGCGGGGCGGCAGTAGGATGGCGCGGTGGCGCGTGCCGCGCGCTGATGAGGACACGGGACATGACATCTGACAGGGCCGTCTGCGCGTTTGTCCTGGCGGCGACTCTCGTGGCCGCAGCAGGTTGCGGTGGCCGGACCGTCCGACCGCCCGATCCGGCCTGGCCGGGGGAACCCGGCGGTCCGCGCGTCGAGATCATCGTCGACTTCACCCGGACTCAGTTCGGGCGGGTGCCGTTGACGATGCGGGTGCTGGGCGTCGACGGCAAGAAGGCGTACAGCTTCAGCGTCCCCGCGAAGAATGACGAGTACCGCTACTACAAGGTCCGTTTCAAGAATGCCGAGGGTCACAACGTCTCCGGCGGGCTGAAGGGTGCGACCTACCAGGTGTCCGCGTTCGAAGGCGACGTGATCGAAGTCAACTGGGAGACCGAGCCCGGCGGATTCGGGCGCCACGGCATGCAGGGCGTGATTCGCGACGACTTTGCCAGCTTCGAC
>JAFDCW010000973.1 GCA_019312705.1 Deltaproteobacteria bacterium | reverse complement strand
CGACGTAGCAGAACGAGATCGAGCACCCGGCCGCGCCGCCGCCGCCGCCGCCGCCGGTGCCGCTGGTGCCCCGGTTGCCGTTGCCTCCTCGGGCCGGGGTGTAGCCCCCGGCGGCAAAGGCGCCGACCGCGGCCCCCGCCGTTCCTTCGTCCCCGACTGGCCCCGGGTCGCCGGCGTCGCCACTGGCGCCCGCCAGAAGCGGCCGGCTTATGCCGCTGGCCCCACCGTCCGGGCCCACGAAGGCCGGGCACATCGGCGTACCGCCGACTGCGGTCGGCTCGGCGAGGGCCCCTCGGTCGCCTGCCATGGCGATGGTCGCGGTGCTGCCTGCCCCGGCCCAATACTGCCCCGCCTGGCCGCCGGTGCCCCCGGCCGCGCACGAGCAGGAGCCGGCGACCGCACCGCCGGCGCCCTGGGTCGGGGCCGAGGAGCTGGTCGGCCCGGGACACCCCGAGCCGGTGTAGACGGCGTTGCCGCCGAGCCCACCGTCTCGCCCCGGTGCCGCCGTCGTCGTGACCGCGGCCCCATGCGCGCCGTCCCCGCCGTCCCCCGCGGCGACGTTCATTCCGCGCAGGGTGACCCCCATGGAGCGCACGATGCGCACCGAGAGGTTGCTCGCGCGCATCGCGCTCGCCTCGGCTACCACGTCGAAGGCTGCGAGGGTTACGGCGGTGAGGTCTGCACCGTCGACGACCGGCGCCGTCCCCCGGAGGGTAGTC
Organism: Deltaproteobacteria bacterium; assembly: GCA_019312705.1. Next base: position 1,509 of record JAFDCW010000973.1, on the reverse strand, counting down.
GCCGCGCCGGTCCGCGCCCACGCCGCGGCGGCGTCGTAGCCGCCATAGATGGAGACGCCGTCCGTGAGGGAGACCTGCTCCGTATACTCGCCGCCGGCGACGAGGACCGACGGGCGCCCGAGGACCGCAGCGACCGAGATGCCCCGGCCAAGCGTTTGCACGGCGCGGTCGGGGCGGGTTCCGTCGTTTGCGTCGTCGCCGGTCGTCGCGACGAAGACCGACGTCGCGGCCTCGCCGTCGATCCCGTCGCAGTCGAGGTCGATGAAGTCGGGGTCCGGAAGGTCCGCGCCGGCCGGTGTGCACGTATCCGGTGCGCCCGAGTCCCGGGGACCGCTGTCCCCCGCGCCCGAGTCCACGGCCGAGTCACCCCCCGCGCTCGAGTCCGAGGCCGAGTCACCCGCGTCACCCGCGTCCCCTGCGTCGCCCGCGGCCACGCATCGTCCTTCGGCGCTGCGCGCCGTCCCCGCCGGACAAGGCGGATCTCCGCACCCGCTGGGCAGAGTGGTGAGGGTGAGGAAGCAGGCGAAGGTGATGAATGAAAAGCGAAGCATGGGACCCGACGAGGGTGAGTGCAGCGCGCCAGCGCCGCAAGGCGCCGCGCCCGGTATGGTTGATCCGGGTCGCAGCTATCGCGAGCGCTGACCGCCGCGCGTGCCGTCGTCGACGGTGCCCGGGGGGCACGGGTCGTCGCCGCAGGCCATCAGGATCATGGCGGAGAGCAGCGCCACCGTTGTTGGGGCGTTGGGCATGGGCTAGAGCGTGCAGCGATTAGTGGAAGTGCATGTAGAGCCAGAATCACAGTCCTCGAGACTCAAACACCTAGTCGTGCAGCGATAATCGAACTCGCTCCCGGTGTCACCGTCGACGCAGTAAGCGTCTTCGAGGGTAGAGACGCCGCACGTGGCGTCGACGGGCATCTCGGGCGCGCCTCCGTCGCCGCAGCGGGTGTCTCGGAAGTCGTTCTGGGCAGGGCAGGTGCTGACCGCGAGGTCACAGACGATATCGACGGTGCCGTCGATGCTCGTAACGTCGGGCCGGCGCCGCAGATAGGGGCGTCCGTTGCTGAAGCACGAGCCTGCGGGCCCGGGGGAGGCGGCGCCTTCGGTCCAAAGGCAGAAGAAGCCATCGACCGGGGTCATGGCGGCGTCGGCGTTGAACTCAGTCGCGACGCAGAGCTGTCCGGGCTGGCATTGCACGTCGCTGACGCAAGGGGAGCAGGTATTGGCGGAGGCCGGGGCCTCGGCGGTGCACGTATTGGTATTGGCATCGCAGACGTTGCGCTCGGTGGAGGGGGCGAGGTCGCAGGCGTCGCGGGCGGCGGCAGAGCACTCGACGCAGGCACCTTCGTTCGGGCCCTGGGGGGCGCAGACGAGGGTGCCGGTGCGGCCGATGCAGGCCATGTCGGAATCGCACGCGCCGCAGGTACCGGCGGTGGTGTCGCACTGCGCGGCGGCCACGTCGTCGCAGTCCGAATCCCCGATGCACGCCACACACACGCCGCTGGTTGGA
>JAFDCW010000972.1 GCA_019312705.1 Deltaproteobacteria bacterium | reverse complement strand
CAATTGTGCGTGCGTGCTCCTTCATCGGCGGCGGTCCCTCACGGCGGGTTGACGGAAGGACCCCCTCGTGAAATCAGTCCGTACCCCCGGGGCCCGAAAATAGGCCTGATTTCGCCACTTCATGGGCACGCGCGTTAAAACCCTACTCTGGATCCAAGCCCTCGTCGCGTCCCTCGCGTGGTTGACGGTCTCCGTCGCGGCCTGCGGGGACGACGGGGCCGATAGCGCTCCTGACACGGGGGCCGCCGCTGCCGAGCGCGATGCCCCGGTCGAGGAGCCCCCCGAGCCCCCGCCACGAGACCTCGGGCCCCCGCGCCGGGTCTTCGCCAAGCGCTTCGTCGCCAACGTGCGCAGCGCCCCTTCCGCCGAAGCGCAGCGCATCGGGTACCTGCGCGCCGGGGCCACGTTGATGAGTAAGACGAGCGAACCCGTGGGCACCGACGGTTGCCCCGGGGGGTGGTTCGAGCTGAGCACCGGGGGCTTTGTCTGTGATCGGCGGGACGTCATCGTCTTTGATGGGGAGCGGCTCCCGGAGGTCCGGGCAGCGCAGCCGGACAGGGAGGCCGACCTCCCCTACCAGTATGGCTACGCCCGGGGAGACAACATCGCGGTCTACCGGGGTCTTCCAACGGATGATGAGGCGGCTGAGTTCGAGGGGTATCGAATCCCTGGGCGAGAGCCCCCGCCGGCGGCCGATGCGGGGCCTCCTGGAGCGCGCCAGGGCGTGCAAGGCATGCAAGCGGCCCCGAGCGCGCACTCCGAGGCGGCGACCCCAGCGGGCATCGGCGGCGTCGAAGCTGGCGCCGAGGCGAGCCCGCCGCCGAGCGTCGCGATGGCCATGGGAACGGGCATGGGCGAGGGGATGGCCGAAGGCATGACGATGGGCCTCGCCATGGCGGCGGGGGCGGAAGGCGAAGCGACCGCGTCCGCCGAGGAGGAGGGCGCAGGGGAGGAAGTCGACGCCGGCCCGCCGACCCTCCGGAGCCTCCGGGGCAATCGTCACTCCATCTTGATGCGCCGGATGATGAAGGGGTTCTACGTGAGCCTCGACCGAGAGTTCCGCGCCAACCGCCGCCGCTACTGGCGGACGCAGCAGCACGAGTTCATTCCGCACCGGGCTCTCAACTTGAAGAGTGGCGGGGAGTTCCAGGGCTTCAACCTGAGGGCCCTCGCGGGCCTCGAGCCCGAGGCTGAAGGGGACGGGAGCGGGAGCGGGAGCGGCGACGGCGACGGCGACGGTGCGGCACTACCGGCGCCGCTACGGTCGGCCGGTCGGCTCCGCACGCCTCCGGCGCGCTCCCGCCTCGGGCCGCCTACGCGGCGCCTTCTTGTTGACGGCGAGCCCGCAACCGAAGAGGAGACCGCCGCCGCCCACAGCCTGCCCGTCGGCTGGGTCCTCTCGAGCCGAACCCACTCCTACACCGTTCGCGAGGACGGACGCGCCCGCCGGAACCGCCGTGACCCGGGCTACCATCACTCCTTCCACATCATCGGCGAACATGAGTTCCGCGACGAGACGTACTGGCTCGGCGACGACGGCCACGCCTACCGGGCCCGGGACATCTCCCGCGCCGAGAGTCGCCCCCGGCCCGATGACGTTGGAGCCGACGAGAAGTGGATCGACGTCGACCTCGCGACCCAGACCCTCGTGGCCTACGAGGGCGATACGCCGGTCTACGCGACGCTGGTCTCGACCGGGGTGATCATCCAGGAGGGCGTGCCCGGTCAGGACCACCGGTCGCCTCCGGGGCGCTACCGCATCCGTGCCAAGCACCTCGCGACGACCATGGACGGAGACAACGCCTTCGACGGCCCCTACTCGATCCAGGACGTGCCCTACGTCATGTACTACGAGCAAGGCTACGCGCTGCACACGGCGTTCTGGCACTCGCTCTTCGGTCGCACCAAGAGCCACGGCTGCGTGAACCTCTCGCCGCGGGATGCGCGATGGATGTTCAATTGGTCCGACCCCCAGCTCCCCGAAGGCTGGCACGGCGTCTACCCCGAGACCCCCGAAGACGGCACCCTGATCATCGTGCACGGCGAGACGCCGTTCAGGCGGCGCTAGTGCGTGATCCAGAGTCACGGAAGGTTTCTCGCTCGTTCCACGGCTTCCTCGCGGCGTCAGGAAACCTCGAAAATGCGGTGCATTTCCATCGCCTTCCTTCCTTGCGAGGAAACCGCGGCCCGTCGCGATACTCCCTCCCGTGACTCTGCATCACACACTA
>JAFDCW010000229.1 GCA_019312705.1 Deltaproteobacteria bacterium | reverse complement strand
AGGTTGCGTCAGTAGCCCTCCGTGCTGCGGTATCCCCCATCTTGGCTATTCGGAGTCCTCCTCTGCGCGTCGGCCCTGGGCTGCGTCGCAGGGGGCCGTGAGATGCCCCTGGACCCAATGGACCTGGGAGACTTCCCGGCGACGGGCAAAGCCGACGCCCCGGTGGTGGTCGAGGTGCCTTTCGAGGTTGGCCCCTCGGTCGGCGGAGTGCCCGGCGAGATGCAGCTGACGTTCCGGACCTGGGGGCGCCTCAGGGTCCGGACCCACCAGGACCGCGACCTCAGCTGGGAGCGCCTCCAGCTGGTCGCCGAGGGTGAAGGGTCGCGGCGCCGGAGCTGGAGGGGCCGTTCACCCTACGTAACCGTGGCGGGGGACCCGGCGGCCGGTGGCCAAGACTACGCGCTGACGGTCCTCAACTGGGGCGACGTTCGCGCCTACGGCACCCTCGAAGTCCTGACCGAGGCGTCCCCGGACGCGGGGGTCGAGGTGGTCTTCAACTCTCCGGACTGCGCCGACTGCGACGACCCCGCCGGAGACCTCCGGAGCGCGGTCTTCGATGTGATCCAGGGTGCCCACGCGTCCCTCGATGTTGCGATCTACGGCCTCAACGACCCGACCATTCTCGACGCCCTCTGCAACGCCGCCGAAGACGGCATCGACGTCACCGTCTTCACCGACGAGACCTCCGAGGACCCGACGAACTCCCGGGGCTACTACGCCTCGCTCTTCGGCGCCGAGGCCGGCCTCGCGCATTGCGGCGTGAAGATCGAAGCCGTGCGCAGCTATGGCCTCATGCACCACAAGTTCATAGTGGCCGACCCGGGGACCGACGACGCCGTGCTCCTGACCGGGTCGACGAACTTCACGACCGCCGGCTTCGAAAAGAACCACAACAACGTCGTCATCGTCCGCGGCGTGCCGCAGCTCATCGAAAGCTACCAGGGGGAGCTCGGCCAGTTCATCCGGCACTGCGCGACGGGGCGCCTCGAAGAGCGCACCCAGTGCGATGAGTGTTCGCCCGCATGCACTGAAAACCAAAGCCTCGACGGCGTTTTCGGCCTGCCCGGTGGCGATACCATCGAGGCCCTCTTTTCGCCGAACGACGACGCGATGCGCGCGCTCCGGGGCGCGGCCGAGACCGTGTACCGGCCCGCGCCCGACCCGGCCTGCGCCGCCGACGACGCCAGCTGCGTATGCCGAATCAGTGGTAGCCGCTACGCCTGCGACTACTGCGCCGTCGGCGCGGACGGGTGGGGCCTGCTCGGAGAGGCCCGGGACCGCATCTCGATGTCGATGTATTCGGCGACCGACTCGTGTTTAGCCCTCGGTCTCATCCGCGCCCAAGAGCGGGGCGTCACCGTCCGCACTGTCTGGGACTACGTGAAATCGAGCAGCAAGTACTCGCGCGACGACTACCTCTGCGCCGCCGGGGTCGAAACCTGGATCAGCAACTGGGGCGGCCGGAGCCCACTTGTCCGCAACCACAACAAGACCGTGGTCATCGACGACACCCTCTTCACCGGTTCGATGAACCTCTCGGCCAGCGGCAGCGCCAAGAACAACGAGAACTCCCTCGTCATCCGCGGCGACGAGGTCGCCGGTGTCTTCGCCGCCTACATCGACCGGGAGATCGAGCTGCTCCAGGATCTCGGCGCCGAAGAGCGCTCGCCGAGGGATTGCCTCTGTACGGACCTCGTCGACAACGACGGTGACGGCCTCACGGACGAACGAGACCCGGACTGCGACGGGGCCGGACCTGCCCCCTCGGTTCCCTGAACGACGCGGCTCTCATGGGCCGATGGCGGTGCGCGCCGTATTGTGAACCTATCCATTGGAATGATTTGCAATCCACGGGCAAGCTGCGGCCATGCGCACTTCGACGAAACACCGCATGCATCGTGGGGCCCCGGCGCTCACGGCCGCGCGCACCGAGGCCATGCTCGCCAAGCTGCGTGCCCTCGAGCCCGAAGTCACCGGGCTCTACGCAGAGTTCGTGCACTTCGCGGACTTGGCGCAGGACCTGACACCTGAGCAACTCCCACTGCTCGAGCACCTGCTCACCTATGGCCCCGCGCGAGAGCCCCACGAGCCGGTCGGGACGTTGCGGTTGGTCGCCCCGCGCTTTGGGACGATTTCGCCCTGGTCATCGAAGGCAACCGACATCGCTCATCTCTGTGGGCTCTCGGAGGTTCGCCGCCTCGAGCGCGGCGTTGCCTACTACGTGACGGGCACGGTCTCGTCGATGACAGCCGTCGACGCGGTTCTGCACGATCGCATGACCCAGCTCGTACTCGATAGCCTCGAGGACGCCTGGACGCTCTTCACGACTGCCGAGCCCCAGCCGATGTCATCCATCGACGTGCTCGGCGAGGGGGGGGCCGCGATCGAGGCCGCGAACCAGGCCCTCGGCCTCGCCCTCGCGGCCGACGAAATCGCGTATCTCGTCGACGCATTTCAGAAGCTCGGCCGAAACCCGAACGACATCGAGCTCATGATGTTCGCCCAGGCGAACTCGGAGCACTGTCGGCACAAGATCTTCAACGCGAGCTTCGCCATCGACGGGCAAGCTCAGGAGCGCTCGCTCTTCGCGATGATCAGAAATACGACGGCCAGGTCCCCGGACGGTGTCTTGAGCGCATATTCGGACAACTCAGCGGTCATCGCCGGGTCGAGGGCTGGGCGCTTCTTCCCAGACCCAGAGACGGGGGTCTACGGAGCTCACGAGGAGGACGTACACATCCTCATGAAGGTGGAGACCCACAACCACCCCACGGCGATTTCCCCTTTTGCGGGCGCCGCCACGGGCTCCGGCGGGGAGATCCGCGACGAGGGGGCCACCGGGCGCGGAGGGAAACCGAAGGCCGGGCTGACCGGGTTCAGCGTGTCGAACCTCGACATCCCCGGCGACCGTCAGCCTTGGGAGAAGGACTTCGGTAAGCCGGAGCGCATCGCCTCGGCCCTCGACATCATGCTCGAGGGTCCCCTCGGGGGCGCCGCCTTCAATAACGAGTTCGGGCGACCGAATCTCGCGGGGTACTTCCGCACGTTCACCGAGAAGGTGCCGGGGCCAGGCGGTGACGAGGTCCGGGGCTACCACAAGCCGATCATGATCGCGGGAGGCATGGGCAACGTGCGCCCAGAGCACGTCGACAAGGGCATCATCGCGGCCGGCGCACCGGTCGTGGTTCTCGGGGGACCCGCGATGCTCATCGGTCTTGGTGGTGGGGCGGCGTCGTCGATGGCGCAGGGCGCAAGCCGGGCGGACCTCGACTTCGCCTCGGTACAGCGCGGCAACCCCGAGATGGAACGCCGCTGCCAGGAGGTCATCGACCGCTGCATCGCGATGGGAACGAAGAGCCCCATCGTGTCGATCCACGACGTCGGAGCCGGCGGTCTATCGAACGCACTACCTGAGTTGATGCACGACAGTGACCGCGGCGCGCGCTTCGAACTGCGGGAGGTCCCGAGCGACGAACCGGGAATGGCTCCCCTCGAACTGTGGTGCAACGAGAGCCAGGAACGCTACGTGCTCGGCATCGCCAAAGAGCAACTCGCGGAGTTCGAGGCAATCTGCGAACGAGAGCGTTGCCCCTTCGTGGTCGTCGGGACGGCCACGGACGACGGTGTGCTCCGAGTCAGCGACCGCCATTTCGGCAACATGCCCATCGACCTGCCCCTCGACGTGCTCTTCGGCAAGCCGCCGCGCACCGAGAAGCACGTGACTCGGGGCGACTTCACGCCGGCGGCCTTCGACGCCGGGGCCGTCGACCTCGACGAGGCCGCGCGCCGAGTCCTGCGTTTGCCGACCGTGGCGGACAAGACGTTCTTGATCACCATCGGAGACCGGACGATCACGGGCCTCGTCGCCCGCGACCAGATGGTCGGTCCCTACCAGGTCCCGGTCGCCGACGCGGCCGTGACCACCGCCTCCTTCGACACCTTCGTCGGCGAAGCGATGGCGATGGGCGAGCGAGCTCCGGTCGCGCTCCTCGACGCCCGAGCCTCGGTGCGCCTCGCGGTCGGCGAGGCCATCACGAACCTGGCCTCTGCCCCCATCGAGAGGCTCTCCCTCGTCCGGCTCTCGGCAAACTGGATGGCGGCCTCCGGTCACCCGGGGGAAGACGCCCGACTCTACGACGCCGTGCAAACAGTCGGCATGGAACTCTGCCCGGCCCTCGGCATCGCAGTGCCCGTGGGCAAGGACTCGATGAGCATGCGCTCCGTCTGGGAAGAAGACGGGCAGACGCGCAGCGTGACGGCGCCGCTCTCGCTCATCGCGACGGGGTTTGCGCCAGTCACGGACGTGCGGAGGACGCTCACGCCCGAGCTTCGCTCGGATGTCGGTCCGACTCGGCTCATCGTGGTCGACCTCGGTCGTGGCAAGCACCGTCTCGGAGGCTCGGCCCTAGCTCAGGTCTACGGGACCATGGGCAACGAACCAGCTGACCTCGACGACCCTCGGGACCTGGCGAACTTCTTCGCCGCGATTCAAGAGCTCTCGTCGCGCAGCAAGCTACTCGCCTATCACGACCGCTCCGACGGCGGGCTCTTTGCCACCCTCGTCGAAATGGTCTTCGCTGGGGGCGTGGGAATCTCCATCGATCTCGACGCGATCGCTGGGCAGAGCGCGCCCATCGCCAAGCTCTTCAGCGAAGAGCTCGGATGCGTGGTGCAGGTGCTCGCCGAGGACGTCGACGAGGTCGTCGACGTATTGAAACGCCACGGTCTCGGGGACTGCTCGGCCAACATCGGTGCTCCCACGGCTGACAGCACGATGCGCATCGTCGCCGGCGGCGAAGTCGTATTTTCGGAGCGCCGCGGCGTGCTCCGCGGTCTGTGGTCCGCAACGACCCATCGCATGCAGACGCTCCGGGACGACCCGACTTGCGCCGACGAAGAGCACGCGACGCGCCAAGACGAAGACTATCCGCCCATGGCCGTGTCGGTGAGCTTCGACATGAACGACGACCTCGGGGCTCCCTTCGTGGGCAAGGCGCGCCCGCGCGTTGCGATCCTTCGTGAGCAGGGCGTCAACGGTCAGCTCGAGATGGCGGCAGCCTTCGGGCGCGCGGGCTTCGAGGCCGTCGACGTGCACATGAGCGACGTGCTCGCGGGTCGGGTGGGCCTCGGCACTTTCCGCGGGTTGGCCGCATGCGGCGGGTTCTCCTACGGCGACGTGCTCGGCGCGGGTGAGGGCTGGGCCAAGTCCATCTTGATGAATGGAAGAGCACGGGACGCCTTCACGGCATACTTCGAGCGGGAGGACACCTTCTCCCTCGGCGTATGCAACGGATGCCAGATGCTCTCGAACCTGAAGGAGCTCATCCCCGGTGCCGAGCTCTGGCCACACTTCGTAGAAAACCGGTCCGAGCGGTTCGAGGCGAGGTTCTCTCTGGTCGAGATTCACGAGAGCTCATCGGTGCTGCTCCGAGGCATGGGCGGCAGCCGCTTGCCGGTGGCCGTCGCCCACGGCGAGGGACGCGCGGAGTTTGGCCCCGACGGCATCGCCGCCGTCGACGCCGCCGGCCTGGTCGGAGCCCGCTACGTCGACCACCACGGTCGCGTCACAGACCGCTACCCGGAAAACCCCAACGGCTCCCCCGAGGGCATCACGTGTCTCAGCAGCCAGGATGGCCGCGTAACCATCATGATGCCGCACCCGGAGCGTGTCTTTCGGACGGCGCAACACAGCTGGCATCCGCCGACGTGGGGCGAAGACGGCCCATGGCTGCGCCTTTTCCAGAACGCTCGGACCTGGGTGGGGTGAGCTCGGGTCTCAACGTGGGAAGTAGGTAGCGCCCCGAGCCTCGGTGCTCGAATCACAGTGCCGGAGGTGCGTTCCGCCGAAACGCGTCCAGGGCACGGTCGATTTCATCGTCAGTGACGTAGGGCGCTGGCCCGAAGCGCAATACGTCGCCCCGGGCATCGCAGTAGATGCCGTCGTCGCGGAGAGCGCTGACCACGGCGCCGGCACGGGCGACGCGGAGCGATACGAAGCCGCCTCGCCCCGCGTCTTCACGGGGTGTCAGGACGTCGTAGCGGTCGAGGCCCCGAAGAATGCGCCCCGTTTGCCGCAACGAAAGGTGCCGCAGGCGGGCCACATCGAGGCCGTGCTCGTCGAAGAAGCGGCATACCCGGGCGCCGCGGTAGTGGCTCGTCGGGTCGTAGGTGGCCCCGGCGAAGCGGTCGGCGCCCCGGGAGCCATACCCAATGGTGGCGCTCCGGGGACCTTCGAGGTGCTCGAAGTCGCTGAACCACCCGGTGAAGACCGGGCGGAGCTCGGTACCCGGGGGAACTCTGAGGAAGCAGCACCCTTCGCCCCATTGGGCGTACTTGTAGCCGCCGGCGACATAGAAAAACGGCTCGGGGCCAAAGTCCGCGAGGGCCTCGGGCACGACATTGAACGCGTGGTAACCGTCGAAGAGGACCTGAGCGCCGGCGCGGTACGCCGCCGCGGTCACCGCCGCAAGGTGCGGCACCCGAGTAGACGTCTCGAAGAGCACGGTCGAGGCGAGGACCGCCGCGGTCTTTTCATCGACCGCCGCGGCCAGTCGCTCGGCGAGGGTCGAAACCGGCAGAGCATCGACGAAGACCACCTCGACACGTTCCTCGGCGAGGCGCCGGAGCTGGCGGTCCATGCTGTGAAACTCCCCCGACGTCGTCACCAATCGGGGGCGCTTCTTGAGGTCGAGGGCCGAAAGAAAGCGCGTCACCAACTCGTGGGAATTCGCGCCGAGGGCCACATCGTTGGCCGCCCCCCCGATCCGGTCCGCAACGCCCTGGCGCAGGGCGTCGGCCTGGGCGAAGGCCGCCCCCCACTTGTCATCCACGTGAGCCGCCGCGTCCTCCCAGGCCGCGATTACCCCCTCCCGAGCCACATCCGGCCACCCCTGATGCGAATGCCCCGTCAGCAGCACCCTCCCCGAATTGACGAAGCCTTCGTAATGAACGCGCAGGGAACCGGGAT
>JAFDCW010000971.1 GCA_019312705.1 Deltaproteobacteria bacterium | reverse complement strand
GATGGCGGCGCTCCGGGGCGCGCCGGTAGAACGCCGGGTGGAGCGCCGGGTGGAGCGCCGGGTGGAGCGCCGGGTGGAGCGCCAGGGGGAGCGCCGGGTGCTAGCGGGGGCGCCGCCGCGCCCGGAGCCGCGGGGCGCTGCGGAGCGCTCGCCGGCGGGGCCCCGGGGGGGCCTCCCGGGACCGGCGGGATCGAGCCGTCGGGCTGGCCTTCGGCAAAGCCGAAGAACGCATTGCCCTCGGCCGCTTCGGGGCTCGGGCCGAGGATTTCGTCGAGGTTGGCGGGCTTGCGCGTGGGCCCCGAGGCGCCTAGGGCCTCGATGGCGCGGTCGATGCCGCCATTCACCGCCTGGGCAATCTTCCGGTAGGCCCCGCCGTGGCTGCCCAGGTCGAGGCGCTGGATATTGCCGTCGCTGAGGGCAGTCGCCGCCCGGGTGAGCTTGCCGATGGGGCGGTCGCGCTCGAGCCAGAGGAAGAACATGCCCAAGAGGAAGCCCATCAGCGAGAGGCCAACGATCATCGTCCATGGCAAGGCCGAGACATCGTCATCGGCGACCTTGTCGAAGATATCGAAGGGGCTCCCGAGCACGCTCCGCGGGCGCGCGATGGCGTAGCCGACATCCGCGTAGCTCGCGCTCCCGGTGACCAGGGAGTAGACGCCGCGGGAGGCGCCGCCGCCTAGATCGATGGGATCCGTCCGGTGTCCTTCCCGGAGGCGCTCGTCTTGAAGCGCGCCCGTGAGGCCCGTCGCGATTTCGACACCCTGGGCTGCACCTTCGATCGCCGGCATGTGGGTTCCGACGACTTCCGGGCCGTAGAAGAACGCCACCGTCGCATCGCTGAGGCGCTCCGAGAGACGCCGCGCGAGCTCGTCGTTCAGGCGCATCCCGTGCACGATTGCGCCGACGTAGATTCCCCGGTCGATGACCGGGCGCGCGGCCATGCGGTAAACGACGTCGTTGTAGATCCAGACGTCATCCCGGACGTAACCGGCGAGGGCCCGCTCGACGAGGGGGAAGGCTCCGAGCCCCGCCCCGGCGGGGATTTCGCCGGGGCCCAGCTGGGCGATGATGTAGCCCCGATTGTCGACGGCGAAGAGCAGGTCGGCGGCCATGGCCTCGAGCTGGCCGTTGACCTGAGTCAGCTTTTGGCCCAGGGCGTTGCGCCGCTCGGCGGACACCGCGTTGCGATTGCGGCGGCCGCTTGCTTCTTGGAGTGCGCTGCGCACGTCCCCTTGGGCGGCGAGGGCCCCGATTGCGTCGATCCGACTTCGCGCGTCCATGCGCAGCATCAGCTCGATTTCGAAGCGGTCCCGGCGCAGCTGGTTGTTCAGCTGAGCGTCGTACTGACGGTTGAAGGCGGCCTGGCCGAGGAGGGCGACCGTGAGGGCCGCTGCGCCGGCTGCGGCGAGGAGGAGGTACCAAAATCGTGAGCCCAGCATTTCGGTCTACTCCGCGGCGGTGAGCTGGAGGGGAATCGGGGATTCGATGGTCAGCGGCGAATTGGTGACGACGACTTCGGCGGACCCGACTTCGCGGTCCCCGTGGAAGACTTTGACGGTGTACGTCCCGGGCTGCACCTCGCCGAAGGTGAAGCGCCCGTTACCATCCGCCTGGGCTCGGGCCACCAGGTTGGAGACCACGTGCAGGTGACCCTGAACGTGGCCGTAGAGCTTGTCTTGAATCGCGTAGTGTCCGTTGGCCGGCGCCGCGAATGAACGCGCGTTGCCGGGAGCCGTCGAGAGCGCGGTGAGCCCCTCGATGTCGTCCGAGTAGAGCTCGTGGGCGCAGCCGTCGGTATTCTGGATGCGCACGTCGGTGCCGGGAGAGGCGATGAGCACCGAGGGGAGCAGCGCTCCTCCCGATATCCTGAAGTTGTTGGGCGGCGCTTCGCCGTCCCCGATGAGCACCACGGCGAGGTCCCGCCGTGGATTCAACCGCTCCGGCCGCGGGTCGAGGAAGCCGTTCCACTCTTGCCAATAGAACGCGGCTGGGCCTGCCCCGGGGGCGGGGGGGGTGTAGGTGGACGGGAGCGCGAGGGACCCGGAGATCGTACCGGCTAGGGCCGTGGTGGCGCTGGCGAGGCCGAGGGCCCCCACGAGTACCGCGATCGCCCAGTGAGAAGGCTGCTTGAGCATCAATTTCCCTATTTTTTGCCGCACTTACGGAACAGCCATCGTAACGAAAGGCTCACCACGGGGTCAACGAATTCGCGTGCTCGCGGTCATAGCCCCGGGG
>JAFDCW010000970.1 GCA_019312705.1 Deltaproteobacteria bacterium | reverse complement strand
ACGACGGTCTGCGCCATGGGGCGGAACATCTTTCCTTCGATACCGGTCAACGTCAGGATCGGCAGGTAGACGACGGCGATGATGAGCACGCCCACGATGGAAGCCCGCAACACCTGGTTGGAGGCAGCATAGGCGAGGGCCAGACGTTCTCGGCTCGAGAGCACTCGACCGAGTCGATGCTGCTCCTCCGCAAAGCGTCGGACGCAGTTCTCGACGATGATGACGGCCCCATCCACGATGAGCCCGAAGTCGAGTGCCCCGAGGCTCATGAGGTTGCCGCTCACCTCGAGCTCGACCATACCGGTGACGGCGATGAGCATCGCCATCGGGATGACCGACGCGGCGATGAGCGCCGCGCGGATGTTGCCGAGCAGCACCAGCAGCACCAACACCACGAGCAACGCGCCCTCGAGCAGGTTCTTACTCACGGTGTGCAGCGTCGCGTTCACCAGGTAGGTGCGGTCGTAGACGGTCTTGGCGGTCACCCCGTCGGGGAGCGACTTGTTGACCTCCTCCATCTGGGCCGCCACACGCTGGGCCACCACGCGGCTGTTCTCGCCGATGAGCATGATGGCCGTCCCGATGACGACCTCCCGGCCGCCCTCGGTCGCTGCGCCAGTGCGCAGCTCACGCCCCTCGATCACCTCCGCCACGTCGCCAATGCGGGTCGGGGTACCGTCGTGGTAGCCGATGATGATGCTCTCGATGTCGTGCTCGTCGGTCACCAGGCCCGTGGAGCGAATGAGGTATTGCTCGCCGTGGTGCTCGATGTAGCCCCCCCCCGCGTTGGCGTTGTTTCGCATCAGCGCTTCGGCGATGTCGCGGAAGCCGAGGCCGTAGCCGATGAGCTTGTAGGGATCTGGAGCGACCTGGTAGAGGCGCGTGTAGCCGCCGATGCTGTTCACCTCGTTGACCCCGGGTACGGTGCGAACCTGAGGCCGGATCACCCAGTCCTGGAACGTGCGCAGATCGGTGAGCGAGTAGGGCTTGCCGTCGGGACGCGTGGCCTCCGGATCGGCCTCGACGGTCCACATGAAGATTTCGCCGAGGCCGGTGGCAATTGGGCCCATCTGAGGCTCGCCCACGCCCTCGGGCATGCTCTCCTTCGCTTCGGCGAGGCGCTCGCCCACGAGCTGACGAGCCCAGTAGATGTCGGTTCCTTCCTCGAAGACGAGCGTCACCTGGGACAGCCCGTAGCGCGATATCGAGCGAACCTGCTCGACCTTCGGGATGCCGCCCATGGACCACTCGATGGGGAAGGTGACGAGCCGTTCCACCTCTTCGGGGGGCAGCGCCTTGACCGAGGTGTTGATCTGCACCTGGACGTTGGTGATATCGGGTACCGCGTCGATGGGCAGTCGAGTGAAGCTGTACACGCCCAGAGCGGCCACGACGAGCGTGAGCGCCAAGACGAGCTTGCGATGGATCACCGAGAAGGCGAGCAGCTTGGCCAGGAGTGCGAACATGGGTCAGTGCTCGTGTCCGGCCGAGCCCTTGCCGAGCTCGGCCTTGACCAGGAAGCTGTTCTTCGTCGCGAGCTCTTCCCCCGCCTTCAGGCCGCGGGTGATCTCGACCACCTGCTCGTCCCCGGCGTGTCCGTGCCTCCCGAGCGCAACGGCGCGGGCCTCGAGCCGCTCTCCCTCTCGAACGAACACAACGTGCTTGCCCTCATGGCGTTGGACGGCAGACTCAGGCACGACGACGGCCGCCTCGACTTCGGCGATCTCGACCTCTGCGGTGACGAATAGGCCCGGGCGCCACGCCTCTCCGGGCTTTTCGAGAACTACGCGAGCGGTGGCCGCGCGAGTCAGCGCGTTCACCGTCTGGCTCAGGTAGTCGATGCGTCCTTCCGTCGGCTCGTCGATGCCCTCGGCCCGTATCAGCACTCGCTGCCCGATGCGTACCCGGGGCAGGTCCTTGGCGTAGACCGTAACGTTGACCCAGACCGAGCTCAGGTCTGCGATCGTGAAGGCCCGAGCGTCTTCTCTGAGGACCTCGCCGACCCCGATGTGCCAGCCGACGATGGTTCCATCCAAGGGTGCCACCAAGGCGTAGCCTCCGCCCCCGGCGCTGCCTCCGGTCTTGGCGCCGAGCGCCCGTTGCGCGCTCTTGAACTCGACCTCGGCCTCCGCATACGCCTGCTTGGCTTCCAGGAAGTCCTTTTGGCTGGTGAGCTTCTCGTCGAAGAGCGTTTTTTTCCGTTCGAAGGTGGTCTTGGCCAGCGAGAGGCGCTCG
>JAFDCW010000969.1 GCA_019312705.1 Deltaproteobacteria bacterium | reverse complement strand
AAGACGCGGGAGAACCGAAGATGGACGAAGCGGTCAAGGAACGTATCCAGGGAATCATCGACGAGCATCCGATCGTGCTCTTCATGAAGGGCACCCAGAACTTCCCTCAGTGCGGGTTCTCCGCCACCGTCGTCGAGGTCATGAAGCGCCTCGGGGCGGATTTCCACGGCGTGAACGTGCTGGAAGATCCCGAAATTCGTCAGGGCATCAAGGACTTCGCCAACTGGCCGACGATCCCCCAGCTCTACGTGAAGGGTGAATTCGTCGGCGGCTGCGACATCGTCCGCGACATGTTCACCGCCGGTGAGCTCGCCCCCATCGTCAACGGCGCCGCCAGCGACTGACGCGATTGAGCGCCAAGGAGCCCTCAGGCCCCAGGCTCGTCCTCGTCATCGGTATCGGTGGAGGCGGGTCGATCATCGAGTAAAAGGCGCTTCAAGGCCCCCGGCCCGGTGAGGTCGCTCTTCATCTTGTGAGCGGACTGCACGGTCTGGGCGACCTTGCGCACGCCGGCCGGTCCGGCGACGAGCATGATGCCGCCGCCGATCACCAGAAGCTCGAGCCAGCCGAGTCCGAACACCCCCCCACTGTAGTCGACGGGACGGGGCGGTCCACTCGTGATAATTGTAGACCCTCAGCTTCGATTCGAAAGAGGGTTCTCGTGACTAAATCCGCCGTCTTTGTGCTGCTCGCCGCCATCGCGCTCTTTGCCTCGGGCTGCGACGACCCCCTCGGGATCGAGTGCCGCCACGATTTCAACACCACCTTCGACGCCAATTTCGACAACGGCCAAGTCGACGCACTGCTCGAAGCGACGGCCCAGCTCAATGTGGCCGCCACCGAGATGGAGCGCGACACCCTCGCCGCCTGCAATGGCATCGCCGCCGATCTAGGCGCCGAGACATCGATGGATGTCGGCATCGCGTGCAACAACGCGGCGGCGGCGATCGATGAAGTCTTCGCGGCCAACGCCTCCGCGACGATCGCCATCGACATCGTCCCGGCCCGATGCAGCATCGACCTCACCGCGAGCGCCACCTGCGCCGCCGAGTGCGACGCGAGCTTCGACGCGATGGCGACGCCCCCCACCTGCACCGGGGGCATGATCTCCGGCGCTTGCTCCGCCGAGTGCAACGGCAGCTGCACCGTGGAAGGCTCGGTCGCCTGCACGGCGAGCTGCAACGGCACCTGCAGCGGGCAATGCGACGCCCGAGTCGAGGGCACCTGCACCGGCACCTGCGCCGGCCGCTGCGAAGGCACCTGCAGCGCGATGGACGCCGACGGCAACTGCATGGGCGAGTGTACGGGGACCTGCCGAGGTCAGTGCATGGGCGACATCGAAGGCACCTGCACCGGCAGCTGCACCGGCATGTGCCAGGGCAGCTGCACCTCCGACATCATGGCCACGTGCGAGGGCAGCTGCACCGGCGACTGCAGCGTCGACTTCGTCGAACCGCGGTGCGAGGGCGGCGAGGTAGACGTCATGGCGAGCGCCGAGTGCAACGCGGCCTGCGAAACCGAGGTCGCCGCCGATGCCCAGTGCACCGAGCCCCAGGTCATCGTCGTCTTCACCGGCGCGGCAGACGCCGTCGAAATGATCGACGCCCTCGCCGCCACCCTCGGCACCCACCTGCCGACGCTCTTCAACGTGATCGAGAAGAGCGTGGCCATCGCCCAGGCGGGCATCCAGATCGCGAGCCACCTCTCGTCCGCAGCGGGTTCGGCCATCGCCGCGGGGCTCGAGGCCTCGTCGTGCATGGCGTCGGCGGTGGACATCCAGATCGCGGCCTCTTCAAAGGTCACCTCGAGCGCCGACGGCGCCGTGACCGTCAGCGCCAGCGCCACAGCGTCGGCTGGGGGTTCCTAACAAGAAGGCGCCGCGCAGGGCGGCCCGAGGCGGCAGCGCGCCGGAGGCGTGCAGAGCCGACAGGCCGACCGTAGCGGCGCCGGTAGTGCCTGGGGGTTCCTAACAAGAAGGCGCCGCGCAGGCGGCCCGAGGCGGCAGCGCGCCGGAGGCGTGCAGAGCCGACAGGCCGACCGTAGCGGCGCCGGGAGTGCGGCACCTAGCAAGAAGGCGCCGCGCAGGGCGGCCCCGAGGCGGGAGCGCGCCGGAGGCGTGCGGGAGCGGGAACGGGAACGGGCAACTCGGCTGTAGCCGTGCCTGGCGGAGCGGACGCAGTCCGTGGAGCGGCACGGGTACAGACTAGTCGACGCGTCCGGGCACAGCCCGGAGGCCAGT
>JAFDCW010000968.1 GCA_019312705.1 Deltaproteobacteria bacterium | reverse complement strand
CGGGGGCCGGCGGGGGCGAGGCGTTGGAGGCGTTCGAATTCCTCGAGGGTGCCGAGGCCGCCGGGGGCGGCGAGCTCGCCCGTGACCTCGTGTTTGCCGCGCTGGTCGTGGGCGGGCGGGCCGAAGCGGCGGGGACTCTCCGGCTCCAGGTCGATGCCCTCGAGGTGGCCGTAGAAGGAGAGGTTGAAGTCGAAGCGGGTTTGTTCGCCGTCGGTGATGACATCGAGGCCGGCGCGGACCTGGTCCTGGATGGCTGCGGTTGCAGCGTCGTCCTGCATCTCAGTGATGTCGGCGCTGCCGAACTGGTCGAGGTGGGCGCTCGCGAACTCCAGCCAGGCGGGGAAGGGGTAGGAGCCTATGACGGAGGTTCTCAGGGGTTGGGATTGCATGGGGTGATGAGAATATCGTGGGTGATTCGGGGGGAGTTGCCGGTTGTCGGTTGTTAGTTGTCAGGTAATCGTAATTTTGATGCGGTGACGCTCGGGCGCGAGCCCTGACAACCGATAACCGATAACCGACAACCGGCAACTGAGGCGAGGGGATCATTTGCCAATGTCCTTGGAGTACTTTGCGAGCCCCCTTGCGTGTTCGTCGTAGGCGGATTCGAAGAGGGCGGCGGCGCGGTCGGGGCCAATGAGGTTGGCGGCAGTGAGGACGCGCGGGGGGTGGCCTGCTTTGGATAGGCGATGGGCGACTTCGGCCTTGATTGCGTTGACCAGGAGGGCGCCACCGACAGTGGAGCCCGGGGAGACGGGGGTGTCGAGGCCGTCGATCTCGACCATGGCATCTCCGACGGGAGCCCCGGTGTCGAGGATGAGGTCGGAGAAGTCGGTGAGCTTCTTGTTGTCGGCGCGTTTTGATGTGCTGGCCTCGGAGTGGGCTTTGCTGACGATGGAAACGACGCGGACGCCTTTGCCCTGGAAGTGTTCGGCAATTTCGACGGCGACGACGCCGGTGCCGCTCGAGGAGATGACGAGGGCGGAGTCACCTTCCCGGAGGTCGAAGTTGCGCAGGATGCGCTCGGCGAGGCCGGGGACGTTTTCGAGGAACATGGCCTGGCGCTGGCCGTTGGCGCCGGTGACGAGGTTGTGAAAGGTGAGCGAGAGCTCGACGATCGGATTGAAGCCGGGGAAGGAGCCGTAGCGCGGCCACATTTCCTCGACCATGATACGGCTGTGGCCGGAGCCGAAGAGATGGACGAGCTGGTTGTTCAGGATGGTCTCGGAGAACCAGTCGGCGGCTCGCTCGATCGCCTCGGACTGGGCGCGGACGCATTCGAGGATGTCCGCGGATTTGTCGAGGTATTGTTGAGACGGGGTCATTCCTGAATGGCGTTCCAGGCGGCGCCGTAGGTGCCTGCCCATTCGCCCAGTTCGGCTTTGCGGATGGTGACTTTTTGATTGTCGGGGCGCCATTCGAATTCGTCGAGCGCTTCTTGGAGGGGATCGAAGAGGAGGTGATCGGCTTCGGAAATGCCTCCGCCGATGAGAACGACCTCGGGATCGAGGACGTTGACGAGCGACGCGATGGCGGCGCCGAGCGCGCGGATGGATTCGGACCAGACTCTGCCGGCTTCGGCGTCGCCGGTCTCGATGGCGTCGAGGACGTCGCGGGTGCTGCTGAAGCGGCCTTCGGAGCGCTCGCGAATCGTGTAGTTGCCGATGGCATTCTCGATGCTGCCGGGGCAGTTGCAGATGTCGGGCTTGCCCTTGTAGTCGATGGTGAGATGGCCAAGGTGGCCGGCGCGGCCGAGATGCCCGTGCAGGAGGCGGCCGCCGGAGACGATGGCGCCGCCGACGCCGGTGCCGATGGTCAGGAGGATGACGTCTTTTTTCCCCTTGGCGGCTCCCTGCCAGATTTCGCCCATGAGGGCGGCGTGGGCGTCGTTGAGAACGGGGACGTCCTCACGTTCGAGAAATTCGGACCAGGAGAAATTCTGGAGGCCATGGAGGCGGCCGGGCATGAAGCGAATGAAGGCGCCTTCTGGATCGGCGAGACCGGGGGCGGCAATGCCGACGGCGGCGCCTGGATTGGGAAGGAGTTTTTCGAGGGCCTCGACGAGATCGCGCACGCCGACGGCCCAGGCGGGGGTTTCACCGACAGTCCTCCCGTCGTCGGTGAGGCGGGTGTCCATGGCGAGCATCTCGCCCGACTCGAGATCAAAGGACGCTCCCTTGATCCGGGTCCCGCCGAGGTCGATGCCTATTGCAAATCTGTCAGACATGGTGCCATAGAGTAGATG
>JAFDCW010000228.1 GCA_019312705.1 Deltaproteobacteria bacterium | reverse complement strand
GCAGTTCGGGGGCGCGGTTGACGACGTCTTCGGCCCAACCGTGAATCTTGCCGTAGCTATCGGTGTCGGGCGTAGCATAGGTATCGCCGCCGCCATGGAAGCTTCCCCCGCGGTTGTTCGCGAGGGGCTTGCGCAGCAGCTCCGCGTCGTCGACGTTGCTCGCGAGGTGCTGGAGCGAGATGTGGTAGTTCCACCGCCGCTGCTCTTCCGTATCGCCGCAGGTGAGGTGAAAGTCGGCGAGGGCAGCGCCGTGGCAGTCGCTGCCGGCGCAGCTGTTAATCAACTCGGGCTGCACCTCGTTCACGAAGCGCTCGTAGCTCGCGGTGTCGGTCGGCACGGCCGCGGGGGCGAAGCGGGGGTCGGTGCCGACCTCGGCGGCGCAGTCGCCGCTGTTCTCTCCGGCGCCTACGGTCGTGAAGCCGTTGCGCTGGAAGCCGCTCTCGATCCACTCCCGGAGCCGGCCGTGCCCCACCGTGCCCTCGCGAATACCGCGGCCACCGTTGTGGCGGACGTCGGTCTCGATATCGACGAAGAATCGGTCCGGGTTTGCCGGGTCGGGGGCGTCGAGGGTCTGGACCGAGATGGTCTGGGGGTCGCTCGCTTTGAGGAGCAGCAGACCGACGGGATACGGTCCGTAGGCCGGGAGAATGTCGCTCCGGCGCATCAGCGAGTCGTAGCTGGTCAGATCTAGGTTGCCCGCGGCGGCCCCGTCGGTGGCGAGGTGACACCCGGCGGTCTGAACCGCACAGCTCGCCCCGGTGAAGAGCGGCTGGATCTTGTCCGTGTAGTAGCCGCCGTCGGGGGGCAGGGAGTTATCGCAGCCGAAGCCGAGCACCAGGAACGAGGCGATTGTGAGACTGATGACAGCGCGCATGTGCGATTTCTCCCCTCATAACTCGACCACGGGGGGCTTGTGCTACGATTGACTGAGATCAATTGGGTAATGTCAGTGAGGGGGCTAAGGTGATTAGAGGTGATCGAATGCTGAACTGCCTTCCTCTTGCCGAGAGCGAGACGTACTCGGCCGCGTGCCCCGACTGCCCCGGGGGGCGACTCGGGGTCTTGCGCGAGATCATCGGCAATACGAAACACGAGTGCTCTTTCGAGACGGCCCAGGTGGCCGGCCGGGCGTTTGTCCCCAGCACCTGGGTTGAGCGTCATTCCTTCGGTCTCATTCGCCGCGGGGTCCTCATCCGGCAGCGCCTCGACGAGACCGGGGCGGCCATCGCGGTGGACGCCGCCGGCCCTGGCTGCATGTTTCCGATCGATCCCGTGCGCCATGGCGGTGAGAGCGTCGCCTGCGACTACGCGGCGACGGATCTGATCGTCTGCCTCTGTCCCGCCCGAGTCGTCGAAGAGGTGCTGGGCGAGTCGACGACCGTCGGGCGTGACTTGCTCGCGTTGCAGGCGGCGGCCCTCGACCGGGTGGAGCGCCTCGCCCAGGCCCGTGGGGCGTCGACTACCCGGAGGCGCGTCGCGTCGCTGCTCGTCGCTCTGTGCGACACGTTGTCGCCGCCGCGCACCCGTGAGCGCTTGCCCCCGGGTCTTCAGCAGCGGGACATGGCCAAGCTCCTCGGGATCCGTCACGAGAGCTTCTGCCGGGCCCTCCGCGAGCTC
Organism: Deltaproteobacteria bacterium; assembly: GCA_019312705.1. The sequence continues at coordinate 5,389 of JAFDCW010000228.1, read as the reverse complement.
GAAAATGACGGCGCCATCGCCCGGGAGGCGAGTGGCATCGCCCTCGTCGACCGCACCTTGCTTTAGAGCCCATCGCTGACACCATGGCGCGCCATGGGCTGGGTCGAGATCGTTCGAGTCATTCACCTCCTGGGTGCCGCCATCTGGACGGGCGGCCAGATCGTGCTCGCGGCCTTGGTCTTCACCCTGCTGCGGGCTGGCACCGACCGTGAGCACATTCGCGCCGCAGCCCGGCGCTTTGCTCAGCTGTCGTGGGGGGCGATGGGCGTCTCCATCGCGACCGGCATCCTGCAGGTGCACCTGATGGGCTATCCGTGGAGCTATGGGCGGCTGCAGATCAAGATTGGCGTAGTCACCGTGGCGGCCGTGATGGCGGCGGTGCACCAACTCACCGCGACCCGAACGCCCCCGCGCATCCGCGGGATCTCCGAACTCGCGTTGCTGCTGGTCAGCGTGGGGATCTTCGTTGCGGCGGTGGCGATCTAGACACTCAGATCGCCCATCCGAACCCGACTCCGACGCGGGCGACCTCCTGCGCCCGGAAGAGGCCGACGTCGCGGCCGAAGAGCGCCTCGATGAACAACTGAAACCGACCCACGCTCTGGGACGCGATGATGAGGCCGCCGCGGAGTGCAACGCGCCACTCTTCGATGAGGCTCTCGGTCTCGGGCAGGTAGCTCGCGTGCACGGCGAAGGCGCCGCCGAAGGCGGTGTCCTGGAGGCCCACTTCGACCCAGACGTCGGCGACGGTCTCGAAGCCTCCGGTGCCGGTGTCGCCGGTGCATCCGTAGGCGAGCTTCGTGCAGCTCGCGAACATGACGCGGCCGACGAGTTGGGCCGCCAAGAGCACCATCGGGTGCACGCGGACAGAGAGTTGGGTGCGTACGCCGACGTCGTGGAAAGACAGAAACCCTCCTGCGCTTCGGTCGGTGGCGTGGTTGCTCTCGTGCTCGATCATGAGTCCAAAGCCGAGCTGGACCGGGGTTCCCCGGACGGTCACCTGCGGCGCGTAGCCGGCCTCGAGGACCAGCCGAGCGCGCCAGAAGGAGAGCGGCAAGAATGCGGGTCCATCGAGGGGAATTGCCTCTTCGTTGTGAAGTTCAGCGAGGGGGCGGAGTGCGAGATAGGCGCCGCTAAAATGCTCTGGGCTGAGGATTGGGATGTGCAGCGAGAAACGCCCCCGGGCCCCCCCGCGGTAGCCGTAGGCGAACATCGGTGCGTTGGGGTCCGCCGTGAGGGCCGGGTCGCCCAAAGGGAGCTCGTCAGCGCGCGCCATGCCTGGTCCCGTCGAGAGCACGCCCAAGAACACTAGGAACAACGGGAGCATCGCTAGCGAGGACGACGGCGTCTTGTATTCGCGATTCACGGCCGAACCGTACGCCTATCGCGCTCAGTGACCACCCTCACTACCGCGCGCAATTGTGGCGCTATGTTTGTTCCATGCGTCCTGCCGCCGGATTCTTCGATCGCGCCCCGTTCATCCTCTTTTGGGAGACGACCCGGGCCTGTGACCTCGAGTGCCAACATTGCCGCGCCAACGCCGAGGTCGACCGTGACCCCGACGAGCTGACGACCGACGAGGGCAAGGCGCTTCTCGACGAGGCCCGCGCGATGGGGTGCCCCGTCGTCGTGCTCACTGGCGGCGACCCGGCAAAGCGTCCCGATCTCGTCGAGCTCGTCGCCCACGGCAAGCAGATCGGCCTGCACGTGGCCCTCACTCCGAGTGCGACGCCGCTCGTGACCCCGGCGCTCCTCGAAGAGTTGGCGGAAGCGGGCCTCGCGCGCCTCGCCATCAGCCTCGACTCGGCGGTCCCGGGGGGCCACGACGGCTTCCGCGGCGTCGCCGGGTCTTGGACACGCACCTTCGAGATCTTGAAAGACGCCAAGCGCCTCGGCTTGACGACTCAGGTCAATACCAGCGTCACGCCTTTCAACCAGCACGAGCTCGAGACGATTGCCGAGCAGGTAGCCGCCCTCGAGATCGAGCTCTGGGGGGTCTTCTTCATCGTGCCGACGGGCCGGGCGGCGGACTCCGAGCTCCTCGACGCAAACGACGTCGAGGCGATCATGCACCGCCTCGCGTCCATCGCTGAGACCGCGCCCTTCGACATCAAGACCACCGCCGCGCCCCACTATCGCCGGGTGCTGCTCGAGCGTCAGGTCGAGCGCAAGGAGATCGTCGGCATCGCCGACGAGATCGGCAGGGCCCCGCGGAGCGTCAACGACGGCCAGGGCATCTGCTTCGTCGCCCGGAACGGCGACATCTTCCCGAGCGGTTTCCTCCCGGTGCACTGCGGCAACGTACGCGAGGAGGGCCTGACCTCGACCTACCGGGACCACCCCTTCTTCCAGGAGCTCCGCGACACTGAAGCCCTCGAGGGCAAGTGTGGAGCGTGCTCGTTTCGGCGCGTCTGCGGCGGATCTCGGGCTCGGGCGTACGCCGTGCACGGCCGCGCGATGGCCGAAGAGCCCGCCTGCGCCTACGTGCCCCGCGGCTACCAAGGTGCCGTCGGCGTCGGTTGAGGCTCGGGGCCCGACGTCGATGGCGAAGATCCTCATGCCGCTCCCAGATCGGGACTTCGACGTCACCGAGGCGGCGGTTCCGTGGAAGCTCTTCACCGAGGCGGGGCACGAGGTGGTCTTCGCCACCGAAAATGGAGACGCCGCCGCGGCGGATCCGCTGCTCATCGACGGGGTGATCTTCGGTCAGCTCGGCGCCGAGCCCGAGCCTCTCGCGTTTTACCGTGAGATGATCGAAGAGCCGGCTTACCGGACGCCCGTGAAATGGGCCGACCTCGGTTCGGGTGAACTCGCATCTTTCGATGCCCTCTGGCTCACCGGTGGCCATGCGCCGGGCATGAAGCAGTACCTCGCGGGGGCGTCATTGCACGCCGCGGTGGCGCGCTTCTGGGAGAGCGACAAGCCGGTTGCGGCAATCTGTCACGGCGTCCTCGTCCTCGCCCGGGCCCAGGGCCCCGACGGAGGTTCCCTCCTCGCGGGTCGCCGCACGACATGCCTGCCCAAGTACATGGAGCGCGTGGCGTACTTCTCGACCGCCTGGAAGCTCGGCCGCTACTACCGCACCTATCCCACCTACGTCGAGGAGGAGGTGCGCACCTCGGTCGGCGCGGCCGGGTGCTTCGAGCGCGGCCCGACCCACCTCTTCACGCGCGGGACCCGGGGCGACGACCGGGCCGCCTTCGTCGTCGAAGACGGCCGTCTGCTCTCGGGCCGGTGGCCCGGGGACGCCTACCTCCTCGCGAAGAAGATGCTGTCCCGTTTGAACGACGTCACCAGTTGAGGCTCAGCTCGTAGGTGCCCTGGTCTTCGGGGCGGAAGCCGTCGACCGCGACGATGAAGACGCCGGGACCGACGGTCGTCGTCGAGACCGTCGACTGCAGGGCGCCAGCGAGGCAATTGACGTCGTCGTCGGCGCAGACGTCGAGGCTGGAGCCGCCCAGATGCACCACCGTGTCGAAGGTCGTGGCATAGCTGCAGGTCGAGGCTTCGACGGTGCGCGCCTCGCCCGGGCACTGGGTCCAATAGAAAGCGTCTTCGGGTCCGGTCGCGCCGCCCCCACAGGTCGCCGACATGGCGCTGGTGCCGGTTGTGGCGCCGCCGTGGACCCCGGGGCGGAAGACTTCGGTATTCAATCCGGAGGCGGCTCCGATGAGCTTCCACTGAAGGTGCAGGAGATCCGCGCCGGTCGCCGGAGCGCCGTGAACCGCGATGATCATGGTCCCCGGCTCCACCACGGCCGCGAACTGCGATTGGGTGGTCCCGCAGGCCGCGCCTACGCATGCGAGGGGCGGCCCCGAACACCCCGGTTCTCGGAGGGCGATGTGGGTCTCGAATGCCGTGCCGAACGTATCGAGGTAGAGCACGGAGCGGTGAGGAACCTCGATCTGGTAGAAGACGTCGGGCCCAGTGCCGCACCCTCCGGTGTCGCGGTGCGCCCCATCGATGGCGTCTGCCCGGCTTCCCTGGGCGCGCCCGAGGGCAGTCGCGGCGGCGCACGAGTCGTTCGCGGGTGAGCGCCCGACGCCGGTGTCCGAGAGGCCTCCATCCTCCAATGCCTGGGGGGCGTCGGCCATCGAATCGGCCCCGGGGCTCGAATCACGCGAGGCGTCCCATGGAGCCCGTGGTGCCCCATCGGTCGTCGGCACACCCGCATCCCCGGGGCGGTCGGCCCCAGGAGCTGCCCCCGGGGACGCCAGCTGGCCCGGCGGTGTCCACGGCCCGCCGTTTGCGCAGCCGGCCGCCAAAACCAGCAACATGGCGGCTGAGGCCATCATTGAGGTCACCGTGATGTTCGAACTTTCCATGGGCCCTTCCACGGGTGGTTCATTGGCGACGATGGGGCCGAGGGCTTCTTAGAGAAGCTCCGAGAAGCTCCGAGAAGCTCCGAGAGTTTCCTGAGGAGGGCTTCGGAATCTCGGAGAGTTCCTTCGTCGCGTCGGCGGCGAAGCTCTGCCATCACCGAGGCCATGACCCACCCTCTGTCGGAACTTCATCGCCGCAGCTTGGAACTGGCCCCCCGGATAGAGGCGCTCTCTCACGCGATGCCGGCTGACGAGCGATCGATAGCCCTGCGCATCCTCGAGATCGGCTGCCGCATCCCGGCCTTCCTCGGCCACGCGAATGGTGAGGCCCATCATTTCCGGAAGACCCTGCTCCTGGATGCGGCCTGCGGGGCGTGCAGCGAGGTGGCCACTTTGCTCGTCGAGTGCCGAGCGTCGGTCGACGTGGACGTCGTGGATGAGCTTCGGGCCCGGGTACTACGCATCGCCTTTGGGATTTCGTCCCTGATCAACGGCGAGGCCCGACCTCGAAACGGGCACCTGCGAAACGGGCGGTACCTCGGTGTCTGCTACCTCGAACACCCCCGGACCGGTCGCTATGGGTCGGATCGGACTTCCGAACAGCCACGACTCGGCCCATATCGTAGGGCCTGGTGAGGCCCGTCTGATGGGCCCGTTGTCTCGGAGGCGAAAGCGGGAGAATATCGCGCATCGACGATGCGCGTGGCTGACGATACGAGCGGTGCCTACGCCGGTGAAGGACTCATCGGCCGGGACGATGATCTGTCTTCCCTCGCGGATGCCGTCGCCGGCGCGTCGCTGGTGACGGTGACGGGCCTCGGGGGCGTCGGCAAGACGAGCCTCGCGAGGGCTCTCGTCGCCGCCGAGCGGGAGCGGCACGGCACCGAGAGCGCCTCGTGGTGCGATGTGGCGGACTCGACGACCCGGGAGGAGGTCGTGGCGGCCCTCGCCAGAACCCTCGGCTTCGACCTCGAGGCCCCGGGCGCCGGCGAAGCGGAGAGAGAAGATGCGCTCTGTCGGTGCCTGGATGACCTCGGTGCCCACCTGCTCGCCCTCGACAATACGGA
>JAFDCW010000967.1 GCA_019312705.1 Deltaproteobacteria bacterium | reverse complement strand
GCAGGTGACCCCTTCGCCGAGTTCGAAGATGATATGGAGGGGGAATCGACCCGTATCGAGACCGACCACCTGATCGCCGAGGAGGCGACTTCTATTCTCGAGCAACCCGCAGCGCGTCCTTACCTCCGAGTTGAACTGGGGAAAGACAAGGACAAGGAGTTCGTCCTCAATCCCGGTGAAATCGGGGTGGGTCGCAGCATCGACAATGACGTCATCCTGACGGACATCGCCGTATCCCGGCGTCACCTGACGATCGTGGTCTCCGACGCCGGGCTGCTGAAGATCGTCGACCTCGGGAGCGGCAACGGCAGCACGGTCAACGGGAGCCGTGTTCGGGAGGCTCCCCTCAACCAGGGTGACCGAATTGAGCTCGGAGAGACGACCTTGGTCGTCGAGATCCCCGGCCAACAAGAGACGACGGGCCCGCGGCCCGGCGCGCCGGTTCAACCCGGTGCACCAGTCCCGGCGCCGATGGGCATGGACGGCGGCGATACGACCGATCAGACCTCCAACCCGTCGGAGATGCCCCCCGGCACGCCGACGACCGGGGGCCTCGCGGGGGCGGGCATCCCGCCTCACGCGGCGGCGCCGATCTCCACGGATTATATCGCCGCTCCGAAGGCATCGCCCGGGCCCTTCGGCATTCCCCGGCCGTGGCTCTTCGCCTTTCTCGCCGTGGGCGGCATTATCGTCGCCCTGGTCGGGGCGACCATCACCGCCCTCGTCCTACGCGACGACGGCAACCCGAGCGGCAGCGTCGCCTACAATGCCGCGTTCAACGCGGGCATGGTCGCGATGGAGGCCCAAGATTGGGAGACGGCCCATGAGCAGTTCTCCTTGGCGACGCGGGAGGACCCCGGTGACCACCGGGCCAACCAGCATCTTCAAGAGGTGATCCGCGTACGGGAAGAGCTGCTCGCCATCGGCCGGGCCCAAGATGCCCTCTCGGGAGAGTCACCGGATGCGAGCGCGGCGCTCGGGGAACTGCAGGCAGTACGTCCGGAAAGCCCGGTCGTCAGCCGGGCCAATGCGGTCAAGGACCGCGCGAAGGCAGTCCAGGCCGCCGGTTACCTCGCCGAAGCCCTGGCCGCGGTAGAAGCCGGCGACACCGACACGGCTCGCGAGAAACTCCCCGTTCTCGACTCGCTCGCCAGTGACGTGGAGTCCGCCCGGGAGGCCGCCGCGGCGGTGCGAGCGGCCCTCGGTGATGAAGCGGGCGAAACGGTGGCCAGCGCTGGCAGTACGATGCGCCGGGGCCCCTGGCGCCCGTCGGGTCGAGGCCCCTCTTCCTCACCTTCGCCTTCAATGGGCCGGACCATGACCTCGGGGAGCTCGTCGTCGATGCGCGGGGGCTCCGGCAGCAGCGCCCTCAATCGTGCGCGCAGCCAGGTGCTGGCTCAGTTCCAGTCGCGTAACTTCTCTCAGGCCAGGCAACTCGCCGAGGCCCTGGGCAACGACATGGAATCGTCGTCCGACCAGCGCGTGCTCTTGGCCCTCGGTAGCAAAATCCGTCGCTTCGAGCGAGAGTTCACAATCGCAAGCCGCCCCAGTGCGACGCCTCGTCAAATGGCCTCCGCCATCGACCTCGAGCAGGAGATCGTCGGAATTGATGCCAGCTTCACCAATTCTATCAAGGCACGGTTGATCAGCTCCTATCTTCGATCTGCCCGGGCCGCGTTGCGTTCAAACCCCACGTCCGCTTGTCGTGACGTCCTAGCGGCGCTCGACGTCGACCGAAGAAATAGCGCCGTGATGGGTCTTTTGAGGGAGTGCATGATTAAGGTTGAGGAGATGATGTGTCAGGCAGACGACTTGGCGGCGCGAGACTTGGGGCGAGCGCGCACCATCTACGGTCAGGTTCACCAGATGGTGCCCGACGGACCTCTCCGTGTCCGGGCGTACCGAGCCAGGAACAGTATGCGCGACCGCGATCGCGACGAAGACGAGTGATTGACGGCGTGGGCCTTGCCCGGCGCCGCCCTCAATCTCGGGAGCCGAGGACCTTCTCGACCATCTGGTCGAGGTCGCCGAAGTCGAAAGGCTTGTCGAGGTACTCGTCCGCCCCGTAGAGGGGGGAGGTCATCTCGTTGAGGCGCTCTCCGATGCCGGTCAGCATGATGACGCTGGTGTGACTCAGGGTCTCGTCCTCGCGGATGGCGCGGCAGACTTCCCACCCGCTCATTCCAGGCATCATCACGTCCAGGATGACCAGGTCCGGCTTTTCCGACTGCGCCAGGTCGAGGGC
>JAFDCW010000966.1 GCA_019312705.1 Deltaproteobacteria bacterium | reverse complement strand
CCCCCCCCGCCAGGACGCCGCCGAGCCAAACGCCGAGACTGAAGCCGATGGGGCCGGCAAGGGCAAAACCGTAGAGCCAGCCCCCGGCCGCCTGGTCCGTAGTGATGGCGGCCGGCACGCCGAGAGCTGCGGAGCCGGCGAAGCCTATGCCCACCTCGGTGAGGACCCGGAGCCACCCCGGCCAGGGCTCTCGGGGCTCTTGTAGGTCCTGGTTTTCCTGCGCTTCCGCGACTTCCTCCATGGCCGCCGATTGGTCGGCTTCCGGTGGTGGCTCGAGTTGCGCGGACAATGCGGTCGGCGACGGGGACGCGAGCGCCCCGGCCGCCGTCGCCATGGTGGTTTCCGATGTCGCGGGCGACGCGTCGACGGGCGGGCCTCGGGGCACGGGGTGAACGACGGGAGGAGGTCGCCGTCGCAATGCGAGATCGGTGACGACTAGAGCCGTCACGCGAGGGTGCAGCGCCGACAGGTGTCCGCCAAGGCTCGTCTCGACGATGGGCCCGTCGCGGTCTGCGACGACCACCCGGCCATCGAGGTCGAGGACGATTGAGCGGGCGGCCCCAGAATGGACGAAGAAGTCTGTGGGGGCCCCGAGGGCCGACGCGGGCTGCCGGGAAAGGAGGGGGGCGTAGCCGTTGAGCTGAAGCTCGATTACGAGGGCATCGACAACGGCGCTCGGAGCCCCCTCGGGCACGACCAAGACGACGTCGGGCTGGGCTTCCGCCGCTGACGCGAGGAGGAGGACCAAAGCCGGGATGAGCCGAGATGCGGCCCGCAGCGGCCTCCTGATCGTGTCAGGGCTCACCGCGCATCTCCAGCACCAGCGCTTCGGCCTGGGAGCGCACGGGCGACGAAGGGTCGAGGGCGCCGCTCGAAAGTAAGATCTCCCTCGCAGTCTCGGCTCGCCCGAGGTTCCGGCCGAGAATACGCGCCGCCGAGAGCCCGGCGGCAGCGCGGTCTCTCGTATCCCCGATGGAGGCCGCGCGGGTGTACTCGGCGGCGGCCTCGGCGAGGCGCCCCTCCCCCCGGAGGGCGTCGCCACGAACCATGAGCCAGTCGGCCGTCACGCCCCGGCGGAGGGCACGATCCGCGAGGCCCCGCGCTTCTGGATAGAGCCGATTCGTCAGCGCGGAGCGGGCACCTTCGATGGTTGGTGGTGGGACTGTGGCCGGGGATTCGTCGGCCACCGCACCCGCGTTGGGTTCGTCGGCCACCGCTGGTGGGTCGGCATCCCGGCCATCGCCGGAACCGTTGGAATCAGCGTCGGTGGCGTCATCCTGCGTTCGCCGGGGAAGACGACCATCCGCCGCGAGGTCCGGGACGTCCGGGAGGACGGGCACGAAATCAGGGCTCACCTCCGCGCTGTCCAGGCGACGTTCGACCGCTCGGGTCGCTTCTCCGGACAAGTCGGGCTCGAACGCGGCACCTTCGTGGGAGAGACCGCGACGCGGTTCACCCTCCCAGCGATCACCCGCCTGCATGAACGTCAATAGGTCGGGCCCCGTGACCGTGACCGACCCCTCGAAGACCGCGACCCGGGTGACTCCTCGACTCCGGCCGACGGTGAACACCGTCCCGGTAACGCGCACGGTCACATCACCCGAAACGACACTTACGGATTCCTCCGCATCGGGGTCGACGTTGAACATCACCTCGCCGGCATGCACGCGAAGCCGAAGCCCGTCCGGAGCGGCTTCCCAATCCCAATGCGCTCCCCCGGTAGCCACGACCCGGTGCCCACTTTCGAAGCGGTGGGTGCTCGGTGGAGCCGTCCCCGGCGCCATCACCAAGGCGCCGCTCACGACGAGAAGCATGACCGCCGCAGCCGCCAAGAGCGGCAAGTGACGAAACCTGTCGAGGACCGCCATCTCGGCGCTGGTCGAGGCGCCGACAGGCGGGCGGGCCATGCCTTCTGCCGCCATGGCCTCTTTGATCAGTCTGCGGGTCGCGACTTCGTCGACGGGGTCGGGTTCGCTGGCTCCCAAGAGTTCGGCGGCCGCGTCGACAAGAGCGCGCTCTTCTGCGCTGAGGTCGGATTCGTCGTCGGAGGGTGCACCTTCCTCTCGAGATTCTTGGGCGGCCACGAGGGCTGCCTCGGCCAGAGCGTGCGCGGCATCGGGAGCCAAGGGTGTGGGCTCCTCCCGGGCCAGAAAGTCAGCAAGGCCTTCGACGAGGGGGTCGGGCTCGGTCACGACGGCCTCTTGCTGAGCATGCCGGCGAGTTCTGGATCCGCCGAAAGCCGCCGC
>JAFDCW010000227.1 GCA_019312705.1 Deltaproteobacteria bacterium | reverse complement strand
GCGTCCATGACCCGCGAGACATCTCCCCGTGAAATGAGGATATCGATGTCTTTGGTGGTCCTGACCGCCCCGTGGATGGTGACGGCGATACCTCCACAAACCGCGTAGTCGATCTCAGCGTCGTGCAGCGCTGCGGCGACGGCGTGCAATTCGTCGATCAGGTTCACCGTCGAAAGATAGCCCGAGTGGCCCGTTCGCCAACAGGAATAGAGTCTCAGCCTGAAGCGGCGGGGCTACGAGGAGCTTCTCAGATCCGCCGTTGGCCACCCCCAGCGAGCCGCGGATCGGCCGCGAGGGCGGGTCAGAATCACCAGTGCAGCGAGCGCGGAACGCGCCAGCGTTTGATCTTCCGTGGCCAGTCGGTCGCCGGCTCGTTCTTGTGCCGGGTCCACGTCATGCGCAGAAACGACCGCGCCGTGCCGAAGCTGGTCGTGCTCTCCAGCTCGAACGTCTACGGCCCCCAACCGGACAACCCCCAGTTCCTCACGGAAGAGGCTCCCCGCGGATAGCTCGCATGAAGCCAACGGGGGCCCGGAGAGTTGACCGATCACCCTTTCCAGGAAACACGCACTTCCGTCACGTGATCAATCCGGTAGGGCTGTGGAGCGGAGCCGCCGACAGAGCCGCGGGAGACCGAAGAGTGCCGATCGGCGCGACTCGCGATCCTCGAGGATGCCGAGGTCTCTCGCCAGCATCCGTGCGCCATGGACGACGAGTGTGCGACCGTCATGAATCCGGGACACCCGAGCTCGGAATACGAGATCGTGGTTCATTCGTCCGCTGCGGTCCGCCTCGGCGTCGAGGCGGAGAGCCATCTAGAGCGTTGTGGCGCGTTCATCCATCACGACGTGATCGATGCGTTTGCCCACGTCGAGGCCCAGTGCGTGAGCTCTCGATGCACCGGGCAGCGCACGACGTTTCACTGATGCTGTTGAAAACGTCCCCGAGTCGAGGCTATGTAGAGCCGGTGACCCCGGTTGACCCACTTCGTACACCTGGGGCTTGGATAGCGCTCGGTCTACTCGTCGGCTGTTCGTCGAGTCCGCCCGCTGTGCACTCCAGCGCCGACAATACGCCGGACGAAGCCTCCATCGTCGGTCTGGTCGCCGGCGGCCACGCATGCGCTTGGTCGGATGCCGGCCACGCCTACTGCTGGGGTTCAAACGGTGTCGGTCAACTCGGGTCTGGCTCACGGGAGGTTCGCGTTGGGGCCGTGCAGGTGGTGGGCGCGCCGGACGTGGTCGCCGTGGGGACCGGCTTGGCATTCAGCTGCGCGCTCAAGACAAGCGGGCGAGTCTTTTGTTGGGGTAACAATCACGATGGCCAGCTGGGCGATGCCACCGGCATGTCGCAGAACTGGCCAACGGAGGTTGCGGGGCTCAAGGACGCTGTGAGCCTCGCGGTCGCCGAGCGGTTTGCGTGCGCGCGGCGGCGATCGGGCGCCGTGGTGTGCTGGGGCCGTCTTCCGACGCGCGAACGACACCTGTCCCCCGCCGCCGTAGCGGATGGAGTCGCCGCCGATGAGGTCGTCGGGGGAAGCGACCACATGTGCATCCGCCAGGGTGCGGAGGTGTCGTGTTGGGGAAGCTCCCACCTAGGGCAGCTCGGCGACGGAACGCACTGTCCAACGGTATTTCCCGGTCCGGCGTGCCCCCAAGATCTGAAACGGCGCCGAAGGGTTCTGGGCATCTCCGCAACCTCGCTGAGCGCGGGGTCCAACCACACCTGTGCGCTCCTGACCGATGGGCAAGTGGCGTGTTGGGGAGACACGACGACCGGACAAACGGGAGCACGCCAAGGCGACGCAACCGCCGTGGATCATCTGATGGTGGTGCCCGATCCCCATGTCGTGTCGGGATTACACGGCGTCGATGAGATTTCCGCGGGCGGCAACCACACCTGTGCTCGTCGCGGAGGCGACGTGCTCTGTTGGGGGGCGATTCGCTGGGAGAGCCCCGACGGCCCGACGGCCCAGCGACAAGTCTCGCCCGAACCGCGACCGGTGCCCAGGCTGCACGATGCCGTGCGGCTGGCGTCCGGTCGCGGTTTCTCCTGCGCGTTGCGCGCCGGGGGCGATGTGTTCTGCTGGGGGACGAACTACTCCAAGGGGCTCGGCGTAGACAACCCGCCAACCGTCGCCTCGCCACCTGTGCATGTGCGGGGAGTCAGCGACGCGGTCGACATCATCGCGGGTAGAGTTTCTTGTGCCGTGCGAGGATCCGGCGAGGTCGTGTGCTGGGGGCATGGGCGTCAGGGTTGGTCTCCGGAGCATGAAGCGGGGCTCGAAGGCGTCACAGACCTGGAAGGAGGCGATCGTGGAATCTGCGCCCGCCTGCAGGATGGTTCAACGGTGTGCCAAACCTACGATGACGCCGTCCCCTACGCGCCCATTCAGGGTGCGGGCCGTGCCGACGCCCTGGGGGTCGGGATGCGTGGCGGCTGCGTGCTCACGGAGCAGGGCGAAGTGCGCTGCTGGGAGTTTGGTCTCGACGCCGCAACGGCCGCCGTGGCCCCGGCATGGCAACCCTCCCATCGCTTCGAACAATTGTCGGTGGCGACCTATGGCGGGTGCGGCGTCGACTCGGATGGGTCCGTCGCCTGCTGGGGCCACGTTGGCGGCCGTCAATTGGGAGCGCAACCGGTGCCCATCGAGGGTTTGCCTCCCGTGACGCGGCTCGCGATCACGTTCGACCACGCCTGCGCTGCCGTGCGAGGCGGTGAGGTCTACTGCTGGGGTGAATCGGAAGAGAACCGGCTCGGCAACGGGCACACCGCCCGGGGAACCACGGTTGTGAGGCCGGTCCAGGTTCGCGGCATCTCAGGCGCGGTGCACATCGACGCAGCCAGGAACCACACCTGTGCTGTGCTGGACACGGGTGGGGTCGTCTGCTGGGGCGCCGGCATGCCAGCTTTGTTGGGGGAACCGGTGCCCGACACGACGAACGGCGTGGTCGAGGTACCCGGTGTTGACAGCGCCGTTCAGGTTGCCTGTGGATGGTCACACTGCTGCGTTCGACGACGGGGCGGCGGCATGCAGTGCTGGGGCAGGCCGTACGGGGGAGATCTCGGGGACGGCGTCTTTCGGCCGGTGCCCGCCATATGGCAAGCCACGGTTCCCGGGCTTCCGAGCGGCGCTCCCTAGGAACTCTCCTCCGGGCCCCGGATCACTCGGGGCAGTTCAGGCCAACGGGCTCTTCGTCCCCGAAGGTGATGAAGGCATCGCTCTGGGAGAGGAACTGGGCGGCGATGAATGCGGGCGACCGTGCGGTATTCGACACCCTCACCTCATCGATGCGGATAGCTCGCATGAAGCCAACGGGGGCCCGGAGAGTTGACCGATCACCCTTTCCACGAAACACGCACTTCCGTCACCACGTGATCAATCCGGTAGGGCTGTGGAGCGGAGCCCGGGCGGGCGTGAGCCTCGAGGCCGTGCAGCTGCTTCGGGGCAGCGTGGGTTCGTGCGGAGGAGGCGGAGGAGGCGGAGGAGGCGGAGGGGCATAGTCCGCATGAAACCGATTGCGGCCCACGGCGGTTTACAGTGGGACGAACGGTATCACGGGGGTGGGGGCGGTTGCCGTCGCCGATACCGTGTCCGTCGCCGTTCCCGTGTCCGTCGCCGTCGCCGTCGCCGTTTCCGTTTCCGTTTCCGTCGCCGAGGCCGTCGCCGAGGCCGTCCCCGAGGCCGTTCCCGTTCCCGTTTCCGTCCCAGCGGAACTGACCGCAGAGCGCCGCACGAGGGCGCTGCGTCGCGTGGGGTCAGCCCAGGCGGCGCAGCGCTGCGTCTGGGCATCGCAAGCAGGGGGTGATTCGCTCGAGTGAGCCGCTCAGAGCGCGTTGTTTGGGCTCTCTGGAGGACTTTGCCGGACAGCGATCGTGTTCGGAGGGGTTGCTGACGGGGCTGACGGGATTGACGCTCCTCCGCGCAGAGAGAGCCGCCGAGTACATTGGGCGGTTCCCTCTTTTCAGACCCGGAAACGGGAACGGGAACGGGAACGGTGACGGACACGGGAACGAGAACGGGAACGGGAACGGTGACGGACACGGGAACGGCGACGGGAACGGCGACGGGAACGCCAACGCCAACCGCCCACACAAAAACGCCCCAGTGCCGAAGCACCGGGGCGTTCTCAGGTCGGGCCGCCCTTCGTGGCGCCTTCTTGTTAAGGCGCGTCAAGCACTACCGGCGCCACTACGGTCGGCCTGACGGCTCTGCACGACTTCGTCGCGCTGCCGCCTCGGGCCGCCCTTCGTGGCGCCTTCTTGTTAAGGCGCGTCTTCGAACTCGGCGTCAATGACGCCGTCGTCGTCACCCTTGTCGTGCTCTGGGGCGGCGTCCGCCTCGGGGGCTCCGGCGGCGGCGGCTCCGGCGTCTCCGCCGGCGGCGGCGTAGGCCTCGGTCGCGATGGCCTGCATCGCCTGCTCGAGCTCCTCGGTCCGGGAAGCGATGAGCTCGTCGTTCTGTTCCTCGATGGCCTTACGGAGGTCTTCGACCTTCGTCTTCACACCGGCGATCTTGTCCGCGTCGAGCTTGTCACCGAGGTCGGTGAGGCTCTTCTCGACCGAGTAGCAGAGCTGGTCGGCCTTGTTGCGGTTCTCGACCGACTCGCGGCGCACCTTGTCGTCCTCTTCGTGGTCCTGGGCCTCCTGGACCATGCGGTCGATCTCGTTGTCCTCGAGGCCGCTGTTGGCGGTGATGGTGATCTTCTGATCCTTGCCCGTCGCCTCGTCGGTGGCGGTCACCGAAAGGATGCCGTTGGCGTCGATGTCGAAGGTCACCTTGATCTTCGGCACGCCGCGGGGCGCCGGCATGATGCCCTCGAGGTGGAAGCGACCGAGGGTCCGGTTGTGCTTGGCCTCGGCACGCTCGCCCTGGAGCACGTGGACCTCGACCTTGCCCTGGTTGTCGTCGGCGGTGGAGAAGGTCTCGTCGCGCCGGGTCGGGATGGTGGTATTGCGCGGGATGAGGGCGGTCATCACACCGCCGAGGGTCTCGACCCCGAGGGACAGGGGAGTGACGTCGAGGAGGACCATGTCCTTCACGTCGCCGGAGAGCACGCCGGCCTGGACCGCCGCGCCGATGGCGACGACCTCGTCCGGGTTTACGCCCTTGTGGGGATCCTTGCCGAAGAAGGCCTTCACCTTCTCTTGGACCATCGGGATGCGCGTGCTGCCGCCGACGAGGACGACCTCGTCGATGTCGGCCGCCGTCTTGCCCGCGTCCTTGAGCGCCTTCTTGCAGGGCTCGAGGGTGCGGTCGACGAGGTCTTCGATCATCGCCTCGAGCTTTGCCCGGCTGAGGCGAAGGTTCATGTGCTTCGGCCCCGAGGCGTCGGCGGTCAGGAAGGGCAGGTTGATGGTCGCCTCGAGCTTGCTGGAGAGCTCGATCTTGGCCTTTTCGCCGGCGTCCTTGAGGCGCTGGATGACCATCTTGTCATTGCTGACGTCGATGCCCTGGTCCTTTTTGAACTCGGCCACGAGGTAATCGATGATGCGATGGTCGACGTCGTCGCCGCCGAGGTGGGTATCGCCGTTGGTGCTGATGACCTGGACGACGTTGTCACCGACCTCGAGGATCGAGATGTCGAAGGTTCCGCCGCCGAAGTCGTAGACCGCGATGGTTTCGTCGGCCTTCTTGTCGAGGCCGTAAGCGAGGGCCGCGGCCGTCGGCTCGTTGACGATGCGCTTGACCTCGAGGCCCGCGATCTTGCCGGCGTCCTTGGTGGCCTGGCGCTGGGCGTCGTTGAAGTAGGCGGGGACCGTGATGACGGCTTCGTTGACTGGCTCGCCGATGAACTCCTCGGCGGCCTTCTTGAGCTTGCGCAGAACGTGGGCCGATACCTCCGGGGGGCTCAGCTCCTTGCCGCGGATCTTGAAGCCGATGTCGCCGTTGTCGCGCTTGATGCACTCGTACGGGACCCGCTTCATTTCCGGTCCAGCCTCGTCGTACCGGCGTCCGATGAAACGCTTGGCCGAGTAGATGGTGTTCTCGGGGTTGGTGATCCCCTGGCGCTTGGCGATGGTGCCCACGAGGACCTCACCCTGATCGTCCCAACCAACCACAGAGGCGGTGAGGCGATCGCCTTCTTCGTTCACGATGATCTTGGGATCCTTGCCCTCCATCACTGCGACGACCGAGTTGGTCGTTCCGAGGTCGATACCGATGATCTTGGCCATGGTCTTCACTTCTCCAGGTGTAGTTCGCCGAGCCCCCCGGTGATGGGAGACCTCATGCAGATGCCTTCGGCGCCCCGTCTTTCAGTAGGCTTCGGAGCGCCGGACGACGAGTACGATAACCACCGCGGAGGGCCGGTCAAGCGGCGTGCCAACGGGCGAACCACTCGAGTCGCGGAAGAGCGCGAGAGATCTCACGCACTTCGGCCGATGCTGCCATCGGCGATCCCGTCGCGCAGCTTGCCAACCTCCGCCGTCGCCGCGAGGACGATGAGGGTCATGCCCTCTTCGAGGTTCGTATCGGGGCCCGGGTTGTAGGTGTAGCTGCCCTCGGCGGTACGCACGGCGATGACCAATACGTCGGTGGGCTTGCGAATATCGGTCCCGCGAAGCGCCGTGCCGATGAGGCTCGATTCGTCGGGGATGGGGATCTCTTCGATGCGCAGGTTCTGCTGGCGGTCTCGGACCATGAGGTCGAGGAACTCGAGGACCCGGGGGCGGATCATCTCGGAGACCATGCGCATGCCGCCGATGCGGTACGGCGAGACGACGGCGTCGGCGCCGGCCCGGAGCAGCTTCTGATCGGCGCTGTCGTCGATGGCCTTGGCGACGATTCGCGCCTTGGGGTTCAAAGCACGGGCGGAAATGGTCAGGAAGACGTTCTGCTTGTCGTCGTGCAATGCAGCGATGACGCCACGGGCGTGCTCGATGCGGGCCTGGTGCAGGGTCGCGTCGTCGGTCGCGTCTCCCACCACATACATGAGCTCGGTCTTCGGAAGGTCCTCGTCGACACGTATGAGGCGCTCCTCGCTGACGTCGACAGCGACGAATTTCTGATCGGTG
>JAFDCW010000965.1 GCA_019312705.1 Deltaproteobacteria bacterium | reverse complement strand
CCATGCCTCGGTTGTCGTCGTGGCGTACCACTCTCCCGGGGCGTGCGCCCAGCGCGGCTTCGGCGTTGGTGGCCGTGGCATCCGACGACCCATCGTCGACGATGACCACTTCTGCGCCGGGTTCGTGGGCATCGAGCCAGGTGAAGAGCTCCTCGAGGACTGGGGCGATGTTCTCTTCTTCGTTGTATGCGAGGACGACGACGGAGAGGTCGGGGGTGCTCATTCCGGGCGCTCTCGAATCACCCGAGCCGGCGAGCCGGCCGCCACGGCATAGGCGGGCACGTCGCGGGTGACCACGGCGCCGGCGCCGATCTGCGCGCCCTTTCCGATACGCACCCCCGGAAGGATGACGGCTGACATGCCTATGTCCGCGTCGTCTTCGATCACGACCTTCGCCATTTCGACCGGGGCATCGAGGATCGGCGTCCCCCGTCCAGCTTCGCCATGAGCGGAGGTGATGATGCGTACCCCCGGGCCGATGCCGACTCGGGCGCCGATTTCGAGGCCCCCGGCCGAGTGGAAGAAGCACTGTTGGCCGACCCAGGTCTCATCGCCGATGCGAAGCTGGTTCTTGTAGTAGCCCTTGAGGATCGTCTGGTGGCCGACGTAGACGTTCTCGCCGAGAAAGACGTTCTCCGGGTGGAAGATCAGCACGCCCTCCTCGAGCACGCAGCCCTGGCCGAGTTCCGCGAGGTCTGTCGAGGCGAAGCGCCCGGTGCCGTGGCTTTTGTGACGCATGAGGGCGAGGTCGAACCCTATCACTGTCCGCTGTCGCGGGGACCACCCTGTGAGAGCGGGAAGACGACGTGGCTGAGGCCCCCGAAGAGCGCGACGACGAGGGCCGTCGCCAAAAACGCGAGGGATGCAGCCGTCGCATCTGCGGCGGCCATGCCGACCCCCGTGAAGAGAAAGACGAAGGCCGCCTCCCGGACCCCGATCCCTGCGACCGTCGCCGGAAAATAGAGCGCGATGAGGGCAACCGGCACCAGCACGAGGGAATCGGCGAGGGGGATCTCTGGGTCGATGGCGTGCACCAGAACGTGGCCAGTCAAGGCGACCACGAGCTGGGTGCCGCAGGAGAGAAGCAAGACGACGAGCAGCAGGGCAGGCCGCTGCACGACCGGAAATGACGCGGCGATGCGCCCCAGGATGCCGGGGAGTATCGGGGCGAGGCGTCGGCCGACCAGAGGGAAGAGCGCGGCACCGGCGGCAGCAACGGCTGCTCCCCCGGCGACGAGGGGCAGATCGACTCCGCCGACAGGATGCACGGAGAGCACCGTCGCTCCGAGGAGGAGCAGGCCGGCGAGGCCGAAGAGCCGCTCGACGAAGACGACGACGTAGGCCGCCGACCCACCCTCGAAGGCGCCGCGAGTCACGTGGCCGCGCAATACGTCTCCCCCGACGTTACCGGGCAGAAACGTGTTGTAGAAGAGCGACACGAAATAGACGCGGGCGAGGTGAAGGACCGACGGGGGTCGTTTGGCGCCGTAGGCGGTGAGCATCACCCTCCAACGAATGGCACCGACGACGAGGTTCGAGCAGCCGAGGGCCACCGCCGCCGCCAACGCGCCAGCGCCGATGCGCGACGCCGCTTGCAGCATGTCGTCGAGGGAGACCCGGGTGACGGTCCAGGTGAGTGCGGCGGCGGTGACGCCGATGCGTAGGGCCAACCATGCCAGGCGCTTCCGCGAGGCCCCGGCTCCGGAGGGGGAGGCTTCGGTCACTGGCCGAGCCTCGCGCGAAGGGTGGTTCCCTCGGAAGCGAGGCTCGGGGCTGCTGCCTCGAACTCGGCGAGGGCCGCAGCCGCCACGTCGGGGCGCCCATCCGACAGTGCGATGTGTCCCGCTTGGAGAATCGCCCGGGGGTCTTCTCTCCTGTGGGCCTCGAGCAACTCGAGGGCTCTGTCGGGTGCTCCGAGGGCGGCGAGGAGGACCGCGGCCTCACGGACGGCGTCGGCGCGGTTGGTGCCAAACCCGGGCCTCGGCACTACGGGGGCGATCCGTGCCGGGTCGATGGTGCCGTGGGCCCCTTCGAGGGCGGCGAGTTCGACCGGCGACGGGTCGATGAGCGCCCGCGAGAGCGCCAGGGTGGCTGCGCCCGTCTCCCGTCGCAGCGCCAGGCGGCGGGCCCGCCGTATCTCGTAGGTTCGGTAGATGGCGTGGGCCACCCCCTCGTCTCCGGCCGGACCCTCGGCGGCGAGGCGCGCGATGTGCTCGGCGAGGCGCTCGCCCGCCGATTGGGCGAGCACCGGT
>JAFDCW010000964.1 GCA_019312705.1 Deltaproteobacteria bacterium | reverse complement strand
CGAAGCGTACTAGACGCCCCTCTTCAAGACGCGCTTCAAGGGGCCGGGCAGCCAGCTGGTGGATTCGAGTTTCCAGCCGGACAGTGGAAGGGCGGCGCGGAGGGCATCTTCGAAGGTCTCTTCGATGCGCACGAGGTCGAGCTCGACGCGCTTCTCTTTGGCGGCCTCGAGCCACGAGTCGCTCACCCCGACGAAGAGACAGGTGACGCCGAGCATGCGCGCGGTGCTGTGCGCAGCGAAAACCTCGACAGCGCCCTCTTCGGTCGCCTCGGTGAGGCCCGAGATGTCCACGATCGCGGCGACGGCGTCGCCTTTGAGCAGGCGGCGACCGAAGCCCTCGACGATCTCCGCGATAGCCTCGGGCTCGTGGTCGCCGCAGAGGATGAGAGCGAAGACCCGGGGCACGATGGCGAGGGTCACCACGTTCTCGACCGAGGCCGCCTCGTGCTGCTCCCGGAGTGCGTCCTCACGGCCGGCAACGTAGCCCTCCACGGAGAGCGTGGCCAAGGCACCGCCGAGCTTTTCCGAAACCGTCAGGCCGATGCGCGCGAGGCCCGCACCCATGGCGCCGGCGATCGCCATGGCCGCCGTCGGGGTCACGCCGAGGGCTCCGGCGCGGCGACCGAGGAGGGTGACCATCGCGAGGGCTTCGTGGTGCTCAGTCAACTCCGGGTCGCCGCCAGGGCCGTCGACGATCCCCATCGCGAGGGCTTCGATGACCGGGCGGGCTTCCTCGGAGAGGCCGGGGGCGAGATCGCGATCTTGGAGAAAGGGGCACCCCGCGACGTAACTCTCGCGAAAGCCCTCGAGGGCCTGCGAAAGCTCCTCCAGGCCCAGGTTCTCCGCGTTCTCCTGGTTGTCCGCGTTCACGATGACAGGTTACGGCAACCGGGTAGAGGCTGTCCTCTTGTCGGCATTGGTCCGCATTGGACCTGGGCGGTCAGACGGGGGTAAACCACGGTCGTGACGATCGTAGTGCAAAAATACGGCGGCAGTTCCGTCGCCGACGTCGAAAAGATTGGCAAGGTGGCCGACGCCGTGGTGGCCACCCGAAGCGCGGGCCACGACGTCGTGGTCGTCGTCTCGGCGATGGGCAAGACCACCGACCAGCTCCTCGAACTCGCCCGACAAGTCGACGACAACCCGCCTCGTCGTGAGCTGGACATGCTCGTGACGACGGGGGAGCGCGTCACCATGTCGCTGCTGTCGATGGCGATTCAGAAACGCGGAGTTGACGCCATTTCGTTCACTGGCTCGCAGAGCGGGATCATCACCAACGACCGACACTTCGACGCGCGCATCATCGAAGTCCGCCCTCACCGCATCGAAGACGAGCTCGCCCGCGGGCGCGTGGTGATCATCGCTGGATACCAGGGCATGAGCTACAAGCGCGAGATCACCACCCTCGGCCGAGGCGGCAGCGACACGACGGCCCTCGCCATGGCGGCGGCCCTAGGCGCAGTCCGCGCCGAGATCTATAGCGACGTCGACGGCGTTTACTCGGCTGACCCGCGGGTCGTCCCCGATGCGCAGCACCTACCCGAACTGAGCTACGAGCAGATGCAGACCATGAGCGTCGCCGGCGCCAAGGTGCTGCACGACAAGGCCGTCGCCTTCGCCCGAGACGCCGGCATCGCCATCCACGCTCGGGCGAGCTTTGCCCCGGGCCGGGAGACCCGCGTTCACGGCGACGCCGGGACGGCGGCGACCGCCATCGTCGGCCAGAAGGGCATCGTCCGGGTCGTTATCACCGGCGACGACGCAGCGTTCCTCGCGGCCCTCGAGGTCGCGTCCGAGCGCGGCGTCGTCGTCCGAGACATCGAACGCTCCCCGGGCATCGGCGCCTTCCACGTCGTCCTCGCCCATTCCCCCGAGTGGGGGCTCTGCCAAGGAGCCCTCCAGGACGCCCACGGAGACGCCCTAGAAATCATCACCGGCCTCGGCGTCGTCGCCGCCGTCGGCGCAGCAGCCGCCTCGCCCAGCCTCGCCCTCGCGGCCATCACGCAAGCCGGCATCTCCCCCCTACGCGTCACCAGCGCCCCTCTCAGCACCTCGTTTCTAGTCCAAGAACCCCAAGTCGACCCAGCCCTCCGCGCCCTCCACACCTCCCTCATCACGGAGGGGGGACGCTAGGTTTACTTGGGGTGTGGCTCCTTTCGAGTGAGCTAAGCTGCGTCCCGGAGGTCGTGGTTTCGTTCGCGCTCGCGGTCGGCATGAAAACGTGAGTATTCCTCGAAGTGTCCGCTGCATCGGAG
>JAFDCW010000226.1 GCA_019312705.1 Deltaproteobacteria bacterium | reverse complement strand
CTCGTTGGTACCGCCCATCAAGCAGGTGACTTGCCGGGCTCCGGACCGGGTCTGCCACGGGGTCTGGGGCCCGACGGTGAGGGGCTTGTCGGTGCCGGCGACGAGGCTCTCTTCACCGATGGCGTGCCAGGCAAAGGCGGGGTTGCGAGCCGCGGCGACGTCGTTGTGGGGCCAGAGGAGCTGAAACCAGGCGAAACCTCCGGTGCCCGCAACGATGTGCACGCTGCGATTGGCGATGGTGCACGCAGCGTCGTCGGCGAAGGCCTTGCCCGCGGTCATGCCGAGGACCTCGAAGACCTTCCACTGGGGCAGGCCGAGGGCGGCGCCCGCCGCGAGGCTCCACTTCATCAGCGCCCGGCGGCCGACTGCACGTTTCACGTCTCGCGAATTCTTGCTCATCGGGTTCCTTCTCACTCACAGGCATGGGCAGCGGACAAGAGCGCGGCGACGGCGATGGCCTGGCCTTCTTCGGCAGTCGCCGCCTCACCGACGGCGTTGTCGCAGACCGCGACGTGGGCCGCGCTCGCTGACTCGCCGAGCAGACAGCTGAGTCCGTCCCGGTTACACCGCCCGGCCTCGTCGAAGACTCGGGCGCCGACCCCGCCGACCTGGCAACGCTCGACGTCCGGCAGGTTGGCGATGATCTCCGGGGCGGCCTGGACGAAGATGTCGAACGTCCGGGAGGCCACGGCGACGGTGACCTCGGTGCTTTCGGCGATGCGCGCGCCGTAGTTCGGAGCGCCGAGGGCCTGATCGGAACTCCCGTACATGCGCCCGGCGTCCACTTCGCCCACGGCATCGAGATCGACACCGAGACCCCCGAGCAGTCGACCGAGATTCGCGTAGCTCATCTTGCGGCAAGAGTGCACCCGGGCCGAGAAGGCCGGCGGGCCCTCTTCGAGCATCCGGTCGAGAGCTTCCCGGGCAGAGACCGCAGCCCCGCCGATCGCCGCGGGGTGGTCGAAAGTGCCCTCAACCCCTGCCGCCGCCCCACCCTCTTCGGAGCCCGGGGCCGTGGCGACCGCCTCGGCGCTGCCGGGCTCGGCGCCCGCGAGATTGTCCGGTCGATTGGACTCCGCTTCGGTCGCGCAGCCCGCAGCTACGGCGGACACGGAGAGCATGAACGAAGCGACGACGATGTATTCGATGGTCTTCATCTCGCCTCAGAACCTCACGAAGTCTTCGCTGGTGAAAATGTCGAGGAGCAAGTGGTCCATGCGATAGCCATCGGCGACGTACGCATCGACGACGACCTCGTTGACCGAGTCGGGAACGACGGCCCGGGTGAGCACGATGTCGCCTTTGCCGAGGGCCCAGTTCCAAGCCCGGGCGACAGTGCAACGGTGCACGTCGCGGTCGACGGCCATCGCCGCTCCGAGGGCCGGGAGATCCGCCGCCGGCACACCGAATCGGAAAGCGGTCACTTCTCCTTCGGGAAGCCAGTCGCTGAGGGTGACGAGGGGCGCGCCGTCGAGGGGCAGAGTCACCGAGATGGTGTCCTGGAGCTGGCCGGCCTCGTCGAAGTTTCCGAAGAGCGGGGCCAGGTGGTTCATGGTGGCGTGGCAGTTCGCGCAGGTGACGCTCGACGTGTCGCGGAAGTCGATCCTACCGCCGGTCGCCTCCCCGGCGATCGACTCGAAGGGCCAGGGTGCGGTGTAGGGCGACGCACCGCCGACATCGACGGGGTCCGCGTGCTCCGCCGGGAAAGCCGAGCAGGCAAAGGTCTCCTGGACCCAGCGCACACGCCGAAAGGCGAGGTTGGAGGCGAAGTGGTGCATCACCGCGGGATGGGTGAGCAGCCCCGCGTGGGTCCCGACGCCGTTGTCGCAATCTCCGGGGACGACGACCCCGTCTTCGACTGTCGGGCAGGTGCCCACGCTCGCCGTGAGCATCTCGTTGTTGCTACGCCCAGTCGCCGCGAGACTCGCCGCGAAGAGCGGGGCGGACTCGAGGTCGCCGCGGCCCATCTTGAAGGTGTCGCGATAGTAGCTGCGCATCTGCCGAAGAAAGCGCGGGTCCTCGAGGAAACTCGTCACCAGTCGTTCGTAGACTAGAGCCGGGTCTCCGGCGCCCTCGAGCATCGTGATCTCGACGAGGGTCGGGAGGTCCCCGCGGAGGCGGAGGGATGCGGTCCGGAGAGCCGCCCCGTAGTTGACCTCGCGGGCGTCGAGGCGCGCCCGCCACTCGTCCGAGAGGTCGTCTCCGGCCCAGTCGGTGGGGTCCGCATACCCGTCGTCGACGGCAGGGTCGGTCGGGTCGCCGGTGCCGCCAGTTCCGTCGACCGGAGTCGTATCGTCGGCGCTGCCGTCTACCGGAGCGATGTCGTCGACGGGGCCCGCCGAGTCCGCGGGGCTGTCCGCTTCGGCCGCGGTACGGGTCGTACGACCGGCCTCGACGGGCGGCTCACCACAAGCGACCAGCAACGAAGCGACGCTCACCAAGGAGACGCTGAATGCGGCGACCGACACGAAACCGGGTTGGGTCGGCGTCGTCATCAGGCTCCCCCCCCCTCGGTAGCGACCCAGTCGAGGACCGCGCCCGCGAACTCCGTGGCGCCGCCAACGGAGAAGGAGAAAGGATGGGTCGACGCTGGCGCCGGTGCCCGAATCAGAGCGCTGTTCGGCGGATCCATGAGGTCGATGCGCGTCAGGATCTCGTTGCAGCCGAGCTGCTGGGCCATGGTCGCATCGAGCAGCACGTCGGCCATGTCGACGGCGGCCTGGGCGCTGGGGTTTCCGCCGCCGTGACAGCTCGTGCAGCTGCTGCGGAGGATGGGTGTGACCGCCGCGGTGAATCCCGCAACGCTCGTGCAACCGCCCGCGAGGGTGCCGGTCCCCGTGCCCCCCGTGCCGCCGCCACCGCCAGCGCCATCGAGGGGCCCCGCCGCGGTGAAGTGGAAGCTGAGGCGCCCGTCCGTCGGAAAGTCGATGAGGGTGAAGTTGCCCGTGCCGAGGAGCTGCTCATCGTAGGCGAGGAGGGAGAGGTCGTCGCCGGAGAATCTGTCCGAAGCGTCGGGCGTCGGGGTATCTCCGTCCCAAACCATGACCACGGGGTGCACCAGGTGGGCCCCGACCTCACCGGCGGTGATGCGAATGCGGCTCAGGAGCATGCCCACCGCGTTGGTCTCGGCGGTGAAGGTGATGCGACCGCCGGTGATGCCCATCGCATCGAGGGGGAACGTATTGAGGCCGAGGGAAAGGGGCTGCTTGGGCGTCTCGAGGATGGCCTCCTCCTCGCCCGCGTTCTCCTCCTCCTCCAACTCCAACCACGCCCGGACGGTCGTGTCCTCGATGGCCGTCCATTCGGGCCCGGCGTGAACGCGCTTGGTCACAATCCGGCTCGACGAGGGGTCGTGACGAATGACGAGGGCCGGCCAGCCGACGACGGCGCCGTAGACGTCCCCGCCGGCCATGAACGCGACGTCACCAGACTCGTGGCAGGCGGCGCAGCGGGTCCCGAGGATGGGCGCGATCTCCGTGTCGAAGAGTTCGCGGGCCGTCAGCGCCTCCGGGAGCCCCGCATCCTCCGTGGCCATCGGGAAGCCTGCGTCGTCTTCTTCGTAGGGAAGCCGCTCCATGGAAATGGTGCCCGCATTGCAGGCCCAGAGAGCGGGGAGCAGAGCGGTCAGGGCCAGGATGGCCGGGGGGCAGAGGTGCATAGGCGGCTACCCTTGCAGCCACCGTGCCGAGACAATCGGGCCCTTAAAAGCGCACTTCCGCGGACAAGAGTCCCCAGGCTTAGGCGATCGCGGGGTGGCTAGGCTCCGGTGACTGGAGACTCGAGACCCCCTTTGGGGGCCGGAATCGCGCCTACACCCGCCCCGGGTGGAGTGTACCGGGCTGTCGGCGCGGGCGGTTGAGGAACCTCAATTGCAACCGCAGCCGCCGCCGCCCGCCCCAAATCCGCCGGCGGAACCCTCGCGGGTATCCGCCGAGTGGGCATCCGCCGTGCCCACCGTGCGATTGCCCTCGAGGCTCATGTCCGGACGGGCGAGGACCTCACGTTCCCAGGGGGACACGGTGACGCAGCCGGTCGCCGCGATGACGAGAACGATGCCCAGGGTCAGGCCCATCGAGCGCCGCATGAGTATCCGGATCGCCGCACGCACGCGGGAACCATAACTCACAACAGCCGCGTTGACCCAGCGGGGACTCTCGAGCTTCGTGCAGCTTGCCGGGCCAACTGGCGCTTGCTGCCCCTTGCATCGGTCCGGTTCACATCGTTCTATGAGCCAGTGCTGCAGCAGAGAGGAGTCAAGGCATGTGCGCCGGCGAGCATCGTCGCCGTTGCGACCCTAGCCCTCGTGGGGGCCGTCGGGTCTTGGTCGTGTACTGCCAGCGTGGACGAGTCGGCCCCTCCCACCGTCGACGCCGACACCTTCGCCTGCCACGTCTATCCCGTGCTCGCTCGGGACTGCGGCTTTCCGGCATGCCACGGCACCAATCAGCGCGCGTTTCAGGTCTTCGCGCCGGGGCGCACACGCCTCTCCCCGGACGTCTCTCTGACCGCAGCGGCGACCCAGGACGAGCTCGACCAGTCTCTCGAGCGTACGCGGTCGATGCTCGCCGGCGCGCGAACCCCGGAAGAGTCTCTGCTCCTCCGGAAACCCCTCGAAGTCGAATCGGGAGGCGCGGGGCACATGGGCCGGGACTGGGCGGGGCGCGATGTGTACGCCGACCAGGAAGCTCCCGGCTACGTCGTGATCGAACGCTGGGCACGGGGACGCAGCGCGCCGTGCGAATGAAGGCTGGACACCTGCTGCTCCTATCCCCCTCGCTCGCCGCCTTGCTCGGTGCGGCGGCGGTTCTCGCGGCTCCTTCGTCCGCGCGCGCGTACCGGGAGCCCAGTCGCTTCGACGAAGGGATCATCGCCGCGGAGCCGGCCGGGGCCCACGGAGGCGGAGCGGGACGTCACTTCACCGGATCGCCAACCGACGGACATACCTGCGGCGTTTGCCACGGCGACGACGACGTCCCCCTGCCGCTCACGGGCTTGCCCGAGCTCGGCTATCGCCCGAGGGAGCCCTATCTGCTGACGATGGACCTCGGCACCGGGGCCGGGGCCGTCGGCGGGTCCCTCGAGGTCACCGACGGAGCCGGTGTTTCCCTCGGCACCCTCGAAGCCCTCACCGAAGACGAGCTCGAAGACGCGGACCGCTGCACCTCGGGAGGTGTCGCTACGGAGGGGGCCACGGCGATCTACGGAGTCGGGGTCGAGAGGGCCATCGCCAGCACCACCGCGTGCGGGGCGCGAGTAACCCGCGCACGCTGGACGGCCCCTTCACCGGGCAGCGGGCCGGCTTTCGTCTACGGCGTGTCGGTTCGTGGAAACAGCAGCGGCACGACCGACGGCGACAGCGTAGGGCACTTCAGCGTCTCCGTGCCCGTCGAAGGGGCGCCCCCAACGGAGATCGTCCTCGATGGCGGTTGTGGAGCCGCGGGGCCCCGCGATGCAACGCCGCTACCCATCCTGGGTCTGTGGATGGTTGCCTGCGTTGGCCGGGGCTGGGGCCGGGGCCGCAGTCGGTTTCGGCGTCACGGCCGGTAGACGATGCCGAGGGTCCCGTAGCGCTCGACGTCCCCGGCGTCGCCCGCCGATGAGTCGAGGAAGACGTGGCTCTCGCGGTAGAGCACCTCGGCGTGGAAGGGCCCGGCTATCTGGAAGAGCAGACGTGCTTCAGCGCCGACCGACACGGCGCTGCTGCCGATACCGGCCTGGGTGAGGCCATCGTCGACGAAAGCGATCCACTCGACCTCCGGGTCGACGCGGATCTGCAGCCGCCCCTCGAGGAGCGGCAATACGAGGGACAAGCGCAGAGAGAAGCCGCTCAGCGAATAGTCGGGCAAGGTGACGGCGGCCTCCGCGTCGAAGGCCCGGAGCCCGAAACCGAGAGCGCCGCCGAGGGCCACGCCGGTGGGGCCGGAGGCGATGCGGTAGAGCGCTCCGAGGCGCACATCAAAGCGCTGGCTGCGCGCGGGGGTGGTGAGGGAGCTGCCGTCGGTGCGGTTGTCGGTCACCTCGAGACCCACCGAGGTGAGGTAGGACAGTTCGCCGCGGACCGACAGGCGCCCCCGGGCTTCGGGCTCGTAATCGAGGCCGAGGCCGAGGGAGATGGCGGGGAAGGGATCCGTCGACAAGCGAACGATGCCAAGAGAGGTAGGCATCTCGAAGCGGCGCATGCCAAACCCGAACCCCGCGCCGATGAAAACATGCACGGCGGCCCCAGGCTCCGGCGGCGGTCCGGCGGCGATGACCTCCGGCACCGGAAGGTTCGCCGGGGGCGGCGCCCCGGGCGGACGGGTGATGGCCGCGAGGGCGAGGCGGGCCTCGGCGCGCATGCGCTCCCGGGCTTCGTCTCGGAGGCTGTTTCCGGCGAGGCCGTGGACCTCCTCGAGGAGCGCGAAGCCGATGCGCCCATCCCGATACTCGACGCTGAGGAAGCGGGAGTCTCCCTCGCGGATGACCTGAACGACGAGAACCAGGGCGACATCCATCTCGGGGAGCAGCACCTCGAGAGCCTCGGCGCTCGTCGGCGGGAAGCCCCGGGACCGCGCTTCACGAACGTACGCCGCCTCGTCTTCGAGCTGACCAATCGTCGCCGCAAGCTCGTTGAGTTCCCGCCGAAGAGTGCGAGGGGTGCGCGGGTGGGCGACGACCATGATCTTCGGGATCTGCCAGTCGGCCGGGTCTTCCGAGACCGTGCCCGGCGGCTCCCCTTCTTCGGAGGCGGCGCTCTCGCTTTCGTCGCCGAATTCCGGCGGGGGAAGCTCGCCGTCGTCTGCAAACTCCGGCGGCGGCAGCTCGTCTTCACCCTCGAAGAGCGGCGGGGGAAGTTCCCCCTGGGCGGCAGCCGAGTTCACGAATGCGCTCGGCGCGAGGAAGGCGAAAAAGACGAAGAAGGTGAGGAAGACGCCGAGGCGCGCGGCGAGGCGTCGTGGTCGAGAGAGTTCAGACCGGGTCACAGCTCCACCGCCAGGGCGAGGGAGACGTCGAGGGCCAGGACTGAGTCGAGGCCGACGAAGTCACGATAGTCG
>JAFDCW010000225.1 GCA_019312705.1 Deltaproteobacteria bacterium | reverse complement strand
GCGCCGGGGCGCTCGTCAACGCCCGGGTCCCGCGGGTCGTCTACGGCGCCGACGACCCGAAGGCTGGGGCGACCAAGACGCTCTACCAAATCGGCACCGACTCGCGCCTGAACCACACCTTCGAGCTCGAGGGTGGGGTGCTCGCGGACGAGTGCGCCGCCCAGCTCAAAGCGTTCTTCGCGGCGGTTCGGGCGCGGCGGCGCGCTGAAAAGCGCTGATTTGGAGGCTCGCCGGCCCTGCCCCGGCCCTCCACGAGATGATCGATTTCCTCGGTGATTCCGCCGTTGACAGCTTTAACCGGTCTGCTAGAACGCGCGGCGGAGAGCTGGCCGAGTGGTCGAAGGCGCTTGATTCGAAATCAAGTGTACTCGCAAGGGTACCATGGGTTCGAATCCCATGCTCTCCGCCGGGTTCATTGAACATCAGTGTGCGAATAGTTGGTGCCTTTGGAGAGGTGACCGAGTGGTTGAAGGTGCACGACTGGAACTCGTGTGTGCCTGCAAGGGTACCGTGGGTTCGAATCCCACCCTCTCCGCCAGAGTCGTAGTTGAGTCGTAAAGAGTTTTCGTGGCCCATCCGGGTCGCGCTTATGGTCCTGCCAACGCTGGCCCGCTAACTCCGCCAGGCCCGGAAGGGAGCAACGGTCGCGGTGTCCAGCGTGTGGCGGGGCCTTTCTTTAATGGGGCTCACGCACGCCATCTGGCGGCTTACGTCCTCGGAACCTCGGTCGCCGTACGAAAGGTACGGCTCGGTCGGCCCCTGCGGGCGCGCTCGCCAGCTGACGCACGTGAGCCCCATTAAAGCGAGCTGTGGGTGGCGAGGGCTCTTTGGGTCTTCTGACCGCGGAGGTATGTGCGCGGGCTCTATTCGGGGGGGAGATCTGGCTCGGGAATGGGGGGGTCTTCCAAGTCGTCCTCGGGCATGGGCGCTCCGCCGTAGGCGGTGGCCGGGGCAATGTCGTCGATCGGAGTCTCGTCGGGCGACGCCTCGTCCGGGGTCCCCTCCTCTTGGGTTTGGGGTTCTGCCTCGCTGGTCGATCCGGCCGGAGTGCATGCCGCCGTGATCGAGGCCAACGCCGCGCCCCACGCGACCAGCGCGGACCGGCTGAGGCGTCTCGGTGGCGATGGTCGAGGGGCCGTCGGCAGGACCGGTTCGTCGCAGAATGGGCACGCGGCGTCGGTAGACCGGACGTGACGCTCGCAGTGACTACAGGGGGTCAGGTGCATGGCGTGGCTCCTCGAGTAGGCGGCCGGGTTGCCTTCGGCCGTTGGTAGGCATCCTACACCACACGAGACGCACGCCACTGGTCGTAGGTCGCGAGGACCATCGGGAACCAAATTGACGTGGAGATATAGGTCAGGCCGACGCCGATCATCGCCAGGAAGGCGACCGAGCGCAGGCCGGCGTGGTGGGTGAGCGCGAGGGCCGTGAAGCCCAGGAGGTTGGTGGTCGACGACAACGCGTTGGCTACGGTGGTCTGGCGGAGCACCACCGGGATGGACCCCGGGCCGCCATCTCGCCACCGATGGTAGACGTGGATCGCGTTGTCCAAACTGATTGCGACGCAGACCGGCAGGATGGCGATGTTCATGAAGTTGAGGCGCAAGCCGGTGAGCCAGAGCGCCCCGGCGATGGAGACCACGCCGAGGGCCACCGCCCCGAGCACTGCCAACGCCGGACGAAGACCGCGAAAATCGATCAGGAGGACCAGGAAGACCGCGAAGAAGGTACCGAAGAGCAGGAACCGGCCGTCGCGGGCGACGCGTTCGAAGATCTCCCCGGCGACCCAGTTCTCGCTGAGCATCGGTGCATGGAGGTCGGCCTCGGTGAGGGCGCTCGCCACCGCCCGGGCCTGGGCGGCCCAGGAGGTCAGAGCGTCGGTGCCGGAGTCGTCATGGTCTTCCACCATGAGGCGCACCATCGACCCCGTTCCGTCGGAGGTGAGCATGTGACCCACCGCGGAGTACGGGACCTCGTCGATGGAAAACGGACGAGCGGCTTCGATCATCTGTCGCGCGTCTGCCAGGCGGGTTTCGCCAGCCTCGTCGAGCATGCCTGGGCGGATGCGGTCGAGTTGAATCCCGAGGCGGTCCGCGATCGCGGACCGCGCTCGTTGCTTTTCGATGGCGGGGTAGAACTTGTCGATCGTTCCGATCGCCACGACATCCCAGTCTTCCCCGGCAGCTTCGCGCGCTTCACCGAGCTCCTCGACGACGTGACGCAACTCCCCGAGGTCCACTCCCTCCCGGGCCCAAAGCATCGCGGCCGTGTGTCGCCCGCCGAGGTGGTGACGCAGGTACTCGCCAAAGTTGCTCGCGTCCGTATCACCGGCGAGCAGACGCCAACTCCCGTCGAAGCTCGCCCCGCCCGTCGCCAGGACGAAGGCCGAAGCGGCAGCCAAGGCCGGAACCAAGATCAAGATGCCGCGGCGCACGCCGGTGGGCACGCTGACCCCCCGAGTCTCTTCCTTCTGTTCCGGGAAGTGCATCGGTCGCCAGCGCTCCATGATGACGAGCAGGGCGGGCAGGCCGACCATCGTGGTCACCAGCGTGATCAGCAGGCCTGCCGCGGCGATGATCCCGAACTCGCTGAAGCCGCGGAACTGGGCCAGGGCGATGATGCCGAAGACGCTGGCGTTGGTGAGAGCCCCGGAGACGAGAGCGCGTCCCGTCGAGGGCAAGAGCCGCTCGATCGCAGGCTCGAGGCCGAGGCCTTCTTCGCGAAGGGTGCGGTAGCGGTGCAGCAGGTGGATGCCGTACTCGATGCCCAGGCCCGATAGGATCGAGAAGAGGAAGCCACTGATGATGTTGAGGTGGCCGACGGCGAGCTCTGCGAATGCAAAGGTCCACGCGAGGCCCGACAGGAGCGGGACCGAAAGCAGGACCAGCGCCCGCGGCGTGCGCAGGGCGATTACGATGAAGAGCACGACGGCGCTGAAACCCACGACCCCGGCGAGGGTGAGGTCCTCGCGCATCGCTGTGTCTCCCTCGATTCGCACGGGGATCCCGCCGGCGTAGCGGACCGCTAGGCCCTCATAGGGGCTTCCGGCGCGGACGCCATCAACCGTCTCTCGAATGGCCGCGTAGGTGACCCGAGCCGCGTCGAGGTCACTGCTCGGCGTCGCGACGAAGGCCCAGATGCAGAGGTAGCGGTCGTCGGTCGTGACCACCCATTCCGGGAGATCGAGGGCACCGTCGGCTTCGTCGACGTCTGCGAGCAGCGCCGCCGTCGTTTCTCCTTCTTCACTCTCATCTTCAAAGTCGATGTAGAGGCCGGTTCGAAGCAGAAGCTCCCGGTCGATGGCCTGCTCCGCGCGGTCGACCAGCTCTTCGAGTTCGGACTCGTCGACGTAGAGAAGCTGTCGGTCCTCGAAGAAGCTCACGTCGATCCAGCCGCCCGTCGCCAGGACCTCGGGGCGTGTTTCGAAGGCGGGGATGAGCTCCCGGGCAAAGCGCTCTGCGAGTTCGGGGTCGTCGCGGGGGATGGCAACGAGCACATTGCTCGGCGCCCGGGCATGCTCGATCACCTGCCGAAGCTCTCGAACCGGCCGTTCGTTCTCGGGCAGCAAGTCCAAGAAAGACGCCCGGAGCTCGAGCTGCGACGCCAAGAGCGCGGCCGGCACCATCGAGAGCACCACCACGGCGGTGAGCAGGCCTGCGCGTCGATGGATCAGCCGCCCGAGGCGGGCCAGGGCGCGTTCGATGAGGCCGTCCTGCCGGTCCGTCTCGCTCACGGGCGCGAACGTGTCACGCCCATCCAGGGGAGTCGAGGGGGCCGTATCGCTGGCGGGGCGGATCGGATCGCGGGGGCCTGGCGATCGTGCTATCAGCGCGGGCCGTCCCCGGGTCCGAGCCTTGGCAACAGAAACCAAAAGAACGTCTCCGAGCCTCTCGTACGCGTTGATTGCAGCCCTTCCCCTCGCGGCGGTGCTTACCAGCCTCGGCGAGGTGGTCAGCGTGGTCCGCCGGGTTCCGGTCGTTCACGCCTCGCTGGTCTTCGGCGTCGTGGGCCAGGTCGCCGAGGCGTTCCTCGTTCGCGCATGGCCGGTCCTCGCCCTGGTCCTCGCCCAGGGCGCCCTCGTCGCCGTCGCCGAACGCCAAAGCACGCGGCGGCTTTGGCTCGCCCTTCCGGTGTTCCTGCTCTCCCTCGGCTACGGCCTCATCATCCACCACCTGCTGACCGTCGACACCCACATGGGCCCCTTCGTGATCTTCTGGGTCCTGATGCTCGGCTTCGGTGGCCTGCACGGTCTCGTCCTCGTCTGCTGCATGCTTCGCGAGGCGCCGCGCGTTCGGCTGGCATTTGGTGTGTTCTTCACCGCGGCCGCGCCGGGCGTCTGGGCCATCCACTACGACTGGGTGCCGGACGTCTACCTGCCCGCCGAATCGTTCGTGGCCCTGACCCTCGTCTGCCTCGCGTTGGGCCTCGCGCTCCTGACACGCACCAACAAGGCAACGCGCGGTCTCTCGATCGGAGGCGGCGTCGGGATATTGGTCATGGTGGTGGCGGCGCTGGTGCCGCAATCGGGTGAGGCCGGTTCGGCTTCTTACCTCTACAGCGCGCTCTGCCGAGCGCGGGTCGCCGCCGCCTCCGTCGCCGCCGAGGGGCCGGCGCTGTGGCCCACCGAACGCCGCGAACGAACGCTCCGGCCCGACCCCGATGCCCGCGAGCGATTCGCCGCGCACTCTGGGCTTCCTCCTCTCCCTGGGGGCTTCGCCCTCGAGGACTACGACGTGCTGCTCATGATCAGTGAGGCCCTGCGTTATCCCGAGACCAGCCTCGCCGACCCGGCCCTCGAGACGATGCCCAACCTCGCCGCCTTCGCAGAGGGGGCGCTCAGCTTCACCGAAGCGAGCTCACCTTCGGTGGCCACGTTCCCCTCGACGACATCCGTCCTGTCGATGACCACGCTCTCGTCGGCCGAGGTCGAGATCCTCCCCCACTTCACGACGGGCCGACTGAGGCCAGAAGCCCTCACGGTCCCGGAGCTCTTGTCGCAATCGGGCTATTCGACGTTCTGGGCGGGCCACAATGGAGGCCTCGCCTTCACGTCGTACATGCTCGGCCTCGACCAAGGGTTCTCGACGACTCACCTCTACGTGATGGGTAGCAGCGGCACGGACGACCACGACGTCGTTCGGTCCACCCTGGAAGAGATCCGCAGTCACCGCGAGGCGAACGAGCGCTTCTTCGGCATGGTCTTCTTTCAGGCTCCTCACCATCCGTATCGCAAGCATGAGTCGGACCGCCCTTCGCATACGGCTCGGGACCGCTACCGCCAGGAGCTGCGTTTCGTAGACGAGCGCATGGCGGAGGTCCTCACGGAGGTCGATCGGGACGGAGGCGCCGAGCGCACGGTCGTGATCGTCATGGGTGATCACGGGGAGGCTTTCGGCGAGCACCGGGTGAACTACCACTCGTCGAACGTTCACCGCGAGCAGGCCCACGTGCCGATGGTGATCCGCGTGCCCGGGGTCGAGGCCGCTGAGCTCTCGGCACCGACCTCCACCGGTTACGTATTTCCGTGGCTGCTCCTCCACGGCCCGCCGCCGTCGCGGGTGGCTGCGGAGCGCGTTCTCCGCGACGACCTCGGGCCCCTCTTTCGCGAGACCGAGGGGGCGGTGCTGGTGGAGCTGATCGGCCACCGCCACCTCAGAACCGCCCTCCGGTATCCGAAGCACACCGTGCTCTACGATTTGCTCGGCGACGCTATGCGCATCTACGACGTCGAGGCCGACCCGGACGAGCACCACGACCTGGCGCCCATCGACGAAGAGCTCCGGCAACGCTATCGCCCGCGGGTCGATGCCTACCGCCGCGCGCGTTTCGCCGGTGAACGCTTCACGTTCATCGACGAGCTCTGACCCGGTCGCCGTCCATCGGTTGGTTGGTCGCCGCCCGCTCTTGCTCAGTCGCCGCCGGCGGCTTGGACCTGAGCGTCGACGGACTCGGCGGTAGCCGGGGGCCGGCCGAGCTTGGCGATAGCCTCGGGCCCTCCCCTTTCCTGGGCCCAGGCGGCGAGGGCCTGCATGCCGGCGCTTAGGTCCACCCGGGGTTCCCACTCGAGATCGTTGAGGCCCCGGCTGATGTCGAAGGTCACCCCGCGTCCGCGAATGACCACGTCTTCGCGCATGAGCCCGTCGCTTGTCGGGCCGCGCAGCCGCGCCATGGCGAAGGCGAGGGTGAGGCCCGGGCCTCGCCTTGGCACCGGCAATCCCAACGCCTCGGAGAGCGGCCCGAAGAACTCGCGCAGGCTCAAGAACTCGTTGTCCGCGATGTAATAGGCGCCGCCGACGGCGCCCTCGGCCCGGGTGGCTGCGACGACGGCGTCGATGAGGTTGTCGATGTACGTGATCGCGACGAGGTTGTCGCCGGGACCGACCATGCGAATGCCGCCGCCGAGGCCTTCGGCACAGAGCGCGGGGAGCCGCGAGGTGTCGCCGGGGCCCCAGACCCACGCCGGCCGGAGGGCAACCACGTCGAGGCCATCGCCGGACGCCGTGACCGCGACCTCTTCGGCGAGGCTCTTGCTCCAGGCGTGGGCACCGAGGGGAGGCTCCATCAGCACCTGCCGCTCGCTGCAGTTGAGGCGCTCCCAGTTCGTCAGGGTCACGTCGGCGCAGGACATATGCACCAAGCGGCCCACCTCGGCGTGGCGCGCCGCGTTGACCACGTTTTCGGTGCCCGCGATGTTTACCCAGGAGTAAGCCCGCTTCGCAGAGCGGTACCCGGTGACGGCGGCGCAGTGGATGATCGTGTCGCAGCCGGCCGCGGCCTCGGCGATGGCGTTCGGGTCCCCGAGGGACCCCACGCGGAGTTCGACCCCCTCGCTGACGAGCTCGGCCGTGCGTTCCTGGGAGCGCACGTAGGCGACGACTTCGTGGCCGTCTCGGACGTGAACCCGGTGGCCCCGGTGATCAGGGCGCGCATGAGGCCCGCAGCATAACAGGCCTCTTGCCGCGAACCTGCTAACCTTAGGCCGTGCTCCGCGGGCTCGCGGCCTTGGCTTTGCTCGTTTTCGCCGTCTTTGGATGTGGCGCCGAGCCGGACTGCATCGACGAGGACGGTGACGGCTACGGCGCCGGCTGCGCTCTCGGCGACGACTGCGACGACAGCAACGCCGGCCGGGAGACCGATTGCGAGACCGTGCCACCGCCGGATTGCACCCTGGACCCCTTCGGGACGGGGTGCCCATGTCTGGTCGGCTCGGTCACTGGCTGCTACGCGGGCCCCGAAGAAACCCGCGACGTCGGCTCTTGCCGTGTCGGCCGCGCCACCTGCATCAACGGGCACTGGGGGCTCTGCGAGGGCGCCGTGCTCCCCCGGGGCGAGATCTGCGACACCTTCGACCAGGACTGCGACGGCCTCGTCGACGAAGGCGTGACCAGCCCCTGCGGCGGTTGCGCTTCGAGCTGCCGCGGCGGCGTCTGGGGTGAGGCCTACGCGCCCTTCGTCCCGGGCCCCGGCGCGGTGGTTGGTGATGCCGGGGCCCTCACCCTCGCCTACGCCGAGGACGTCGCGGGGAGCTTCGTTTGGATCGCCAACAGCGGCGAAGGCACACTCTCCAAGATCGACGCCGCCCGGGCCGTCGAGGTCGCGCGCTACGACACCGGTGGAGCCGAGCCGAGCCGGGTCGCCGTCGACTACCGCGGTGACGTCTGGGTCACCAACCGCGAGTTCGACGGGGTCTCCTCCGTGACCAAGGTAGCTGGCGACGCGAGTCGGTGTATCGATCGGGACGGGGACGGTCTGGTCACCTCCCTCGGACCGGACCATGTGCTCTCCTTCGGGGTGGATGAGTGCGTGCTCTTCCGCGTGCCCGTTGGCGCCATCGGTGAGGTGGCCCGGTCCCTCGCCATCGACGGCGAGCGGGGCCTCGACGAGGCCTCCGGCGGCAACGCCTGGGTCGGTTTGCACGACGGCCAAGCCGTCATCGTCCTCGATGGCATCACCGGGGATGTCATCGAACGCATCGAGACACCGGGCTTCTCGCCCTACGCCGCGGCCTTCGACGCCTGGGGCACGCTCTTCATGTCGTCCCGGGACGGCTTCCTCGCGCGCATCGACCGGGGAGAGAGGCCCCGGCAGGTGAGACTCATCGAAGTCCCCCTGAGCTGCTACCTGCTTTACGGCCTGAGCATCGACGGCGCCGGACGGGTCCTCGCGACGGGCTTCTCCTGCGACGACGTCGTATCCTACGACCCCCTTCGCGACCGCTTCACCGAGCTCCAGACCCCGCCGAGCACCCGGGGCATCGCCGTCAGAGACGGCGACGTCTTCGTCGCCCACACGGCGGGGTTGGTCTCGCGCATCGATCCTTCGCTGACCTCGGTCCTCGATACCGCCCCCCTCACGGACGAAGAGGCCACGGACGGCTTCGAGCCCTTCGAGTCCATCGGCGTCGGCATCGACGCCGCCGGCGATGTCTGGGTGGCGTCGAGCCAAGGCGCTCCAGATGGCGGTGGGGTGGCGACGCGCCTCAGCGGAGTCGACCTCAGGGTCACGGCCCAGGTACCGCTCGGCTTTGCGCCCCATACCCAGGGCGATCTGACCGGTGCCGAGCTGCGCGGTGGGTTTGGTCCCGAGGGCGAAGCCGCCCACGTCTTTTCGGGGTGCCTCGGGGGGGGCGCGACGGAGTGGATTGCCCTTCACCTCGCGGCTTTCGCGGGTTCGAACGGCTCGGTCGAGGTGAGCGTGCGTCGGGCCTCGACGGTCCCGGCCCTCGCCGCCGTGCCCTGGGCCGTACTCGGTACTTTCCCGGGGGATGCGGCGCCCTACGCCCTCGACCTACCCCTGGGCGGTTTCGTCGAAGTGCGCCTGGTCCTGCGCACCGATGCCCGGGACGGGGCCCCCCGCGTGACCCGGGTGGGCCTCGAGTGGCGCTGTCCGGGCCCCATTTGAGGGGGTATTGATGCGAGGCCCGGGATGCCCTATCGGCGATGAGTAGGTGTTTTCTTTTCGCGCATTTTTTGCGGTAGCATCTCGCCCGTGACCAAGGCCTTGCCCAGATTATCCGCGGCGTTTGCGCTGCACCTCGCTCTTGCCCTCGCGGCGCCGGCGACGACTCACGCCCAAGATGCCGGTGATGCCCGTGAAGAGGCGAGCGACGACGTAGCCGCCGAAGACGCCGAGGCGATGATGACCGACGAGTCGGCCCTCGACGACCAGGCCGCCCGGGAGTTTTTCACCGCAGGCAACAACCTCTACTCGCTTGGGCGCTACCACGACGCCGCCCTCCAGTTTCAGCAGGCCTACGACCTCTCCGAGCGACCACCGCTGCTCTACAACATCTACCTGGCCCACCGCGACGCGTCCGAAAACGCCGAGGCCGCCGTGGCCCTCCGACTCTACCTCGAAGCGATGCCCGACGCCGACAACCACGCCGCCCTCTCGGTCCGCCTCGAGAACCTCGAACGCGGCCTCGCCGAACAAGAGGCTTCACGCGTCGCCGCCGCCACTACCGCCGAAGAGGCGGTGCGCCAAGAGCAGGCCGAGCGCGAGCGCCGCGAAGCCGAAGAGCGCGCTCTCGCGGAGGACGACAAGAACATCATCCCGTGGATCATTGCCGCCTCCGGCGGGGCCGTGATGGCCGTCGGAGTGGTGACGGGCATCCTCGCCCTGGGGCTGGCGTCGAGCTTGGATGAAAACTGCGACGCCGCCGTGGATGGAGTCCGCTTCTGTCCTTCGGATCCGAGGCTGGAACTCGAAAACAAGCAATCGGCGCTCTCGACCTTCGCCCTCATGACGGACATCTTTCTCATCGGAGGCGGCGTCATCGCTGCCGTCGGTCTCACCTGGGGCCTGCTCCAGCTCGGCGGCGCGGACGACGAAGATGCGCCGGCGGTTTCGGCGATGTGCGGGCCGACGGGATGCGGCGCTTCGATGCGGGTGGGATTCTGATGGCGATGTTCAAACGTACGTATTGCGGCATGTTGTGGTCTCTGGGTCTCCTCTTTCTCGCTTCCTGCACGGCGATTACGAATCCCGGGCAGTACGAGTTCGGGGTTACCTGTCCGGCCGTCGAAGAGGGTGATCTTCAGGTCGAGCTCTTCAGTTTCGAGACCTACGAAGACGAGCGAATCGAAATCCGCATCCTTCGCGATGGGGTTTTCGTGATGCGCGCCGTGCTCGATGGAATCGATGAAGAAGGGACGGGCCCGAATAACCCAGACGACGCATCCCTGCTCTGCCTCACCTTCCCCGACGTCGTCGAGGTGCCCGGGACCTACGAGGTGCGCACCTTCGTCGACTTCAACGGCAACGATATTCCCGACTTTGTAGACGAGCCGACCTGGGCGGATGACGTCGTCGATGGCTTCGCCAGTGTCGACGGTGAGGAAGAATCCAGCAGTTTCGATCCGCTCCCCCTTGCAGAGGTTCCCCCGGGAGACTTGGTGCTTCGTCTCACCGGGATGAGTCCTCATACCGTACCGACGCAGCACTTCGCCGTGATGATTCTCGACCTGGAAGATACGGTCGTTGGATTCATACGGCTACCGCAGGTCACGACTGTGGATTTTGACCTCGCCATCCACGGCATCTTGCAGCCCGACACCA
>JAFDCW010000224.1 GCA_019312705.1 Deltaproteobacteria bacterium | reverse complement strand
TAGCTGGGCCCGAGAGAGGGAATCGGCCAGCAGGAGCGTATCGGCTTCGAGTGCTGCGACGGCAGCGTTGTCGACCGTCTGGCGACGCCGGAAGGGGGCGGGGCGCCGACCGTGGGCCCGGGCTCCTCGGGTGATGAGGCGCCTCGAGCGCCGGGCCATTTCCCGATAGAGCGACGACGCGGCCCGCTGGCCGGCCTGGGCCCCGAGGCCGGCGCTCAAGTCTTCGAGGGAAGACGCGAACGCGTGGTGACTGGCGCGGACCCGGGCGTAGCGGGTGAGTGCAGCCTCGTCCTCCCGAGGCACGGCGGTTTCGAGGCGGTCGGCGAGGGCGTCGAGGCCGCGGCCGAGGACCGCATTCAGGTCTTCGAGGGCCGCCGCGCGGCGGGTTGCCTCGGAGGCGACGGTCACCGTGCGGACCTCGGACTTGCCGACGTTGGGCCCCGATACTTCGTCACCGTCCCGGGCCTCGACCCATACGCGCAAGCGGTCCCCGGCCTGGGCGCCGAAGGCTCGGGCGACAATGAACTGGCCTCCCCGGGCTTCGGTCTCACGGCCGCCGTCGTCGCGGTGCACGCGGCGGCGTATCTCCCGGCCATCGGGGGCCTCGATGACCAAGTCTACGCTTTTTAGTCCGACGTCGTCCGCGGCCTCCCACATCACGGGCACGTCTTCGTCGAGCTCGACGATGGGGTCGGCGGCGGGGGCCAGGAGCACGACCTCCGGGGCGAGGTCAGAGAGGATGCGCACGGCGCGGCGACGGGGATCCTTGAGCCGGGTGCCCTCCGTATCATCGAGGGATACGGTTAGCTCGCCGTCTTCGCGGACGACCAGGCGCGCAGTGAGGGTGGCGTCATCATGTCGCGAGAGTTGGACTGCGGTGGCGCCCACGATCACCACGCCACCGGTAGCAGCGATGCGTGGGGTGACCGTCAGCTCGATACTCGTTCCCCGGGGCGCTTCGATCGTGGTGACGTCGCGGAGCGTTGCCGGAGGGAGGTTCAGGTAGCCGGGGAAGACCAGGCGGGCGTCGACGCGGGATACGACGGCGGCGATGCGAGTGCCCCCGGCGTCGGTCACTCCCGGGTGGGTCAGGGCGAAGGCTCCGGCGGCGCTTCGGTCGAGGGCGTGGAGCAGGAGGGAGGCGAGGGCGATTCCGAGGGCACCGAGGAGGGGCGCCGGGTGGACCATGAAAGAAAAGGGCACGACCCGGCGAATCGGGACCAGGCTCAGGGCTTCGGTGACCCGGGCAGCGTGGGCGGCGACGAGGTCCGGGGCGAGGGTTTGGGCACGCGGATCCCGGCCGAGCTCGACCGCAGATCGGGATGCGGAGGCCAGGGGCGCCGCGCCCTCGGCCGCGGCGAAGAGGCTGGTGACCCCCGATCCGACTAGCTTTCGGGCGCCCCGGAGGGCCCAGAAGGCCCCCAGGCCCGCCGCGAGGGCAGAGAGGGCCCAGGCGATGGCCGCCACGGGCATCGAAGCAACCGGGCCCACGGCCAAGGAAAGCATGGCGAAAGCCAGGAGTCCGGCCCCGAGGAGGGCGACTCCGCAGCGAATTGCGTAGAACGCACCCGCTCGGAGGCGCACCCGGCGGAGGTACCGCTCAACGGTGGACTGGGACCCCGACACGTTGGGCTGACTGTAGCTCGAATTGCCCGGATTGACCCGCGATCGCGCGGGTGGATATAGTCCCGCTCCGCGAAGCAATCACTAGAAGGCGCGATAGCGCAGCCCGATGCCCACTCACTCCCCAGACGGTAAGGTGGAGAGCGCCGACCTCGCGCTCGCCGTATATATAGAAGAGGTTTGCGACGGTCGATCCGTCCTCTGGATTGGGGAGGGGGGGCATCAAGCCGCAGATCATGTCGGCCGCGTCGCCCGACAGGTTCGCGTCCAGCGACGCCCGCCATCTTTCGACCCTTCGAGTGTCGACGTGATCATCGTTCCTGATCTCGACCGTGCCGGCCTAGCGAATCCCGATGCCCTCGCGGAGCTCGCCGGGGCGGTGGGCCCCGACGGAGTCCTCGTCGCAGGCCTCGGCAGCGGCGCGCGCGTCGACTACGAAACGTTCTTCTCCATGACCAGCGCGGCGTTCCCCTCGGTCCGCATGCTCGGCCAGACGCCCTTCCGTGGATACGCCTTGGTCGACTTCGATGCGGCCCCCGAAGAACAAGAGGTGCCAACCCTCGACGGCTCCCTCGTCGAAGGCGATGACCTCGAGCGCTACGTCGCGCTCTGTGCCAAGGCGCCAGCGCGCCTCGACGCCTATGCCGTCATCCGCGTTCCCCAATCGCCTCGCCGCCGACGCCGGCGCAATGGCAAGGAGCCCAAGCCGGAAGTCGCGACCCGCCTGGCGGAGGTCGAGGCCGAGTTGCTCGCGTCGAGCGAGCACGCCGAGAGCCTCGAAGTCGACCTCGGTGCCCGCACGGCGGAGCTCGAAGCGCTGCGAGACCGCGTTGAAGATGCCGAGGCCGGTCGGGCGACCGCCCGCGATGAGGCCGATAGCCGCCGCAACGACGTGCAGGCCGAGCAGACCGCAGCCATCCGCGGCTTGGAGGGGCGCCTGCGCGACGAGCGGGCACGAGTCGTCGAATTGGAGCGGGCCGCTCAGGCGCGCCGAACGGAGAAGGCCTCCCCCAAAGCAGCCACCGGACGCGAGAGGCCTCCGGCCGCGGCGGATGCCGGTCCGGCCGAAGACTATGCGCGCCTCGAAGCGCACCTCGCCGAACGGGGCCGGGCGCTCCGCGACGCAGAGACCGAACTCGCCCATCATGCGACCCTGGTCCGGGATTTGGTCGAAGAACTCGCCGAGGCGCGGCGCGCGCCCCGGGCGTCCGTCACCCCGGCAGAGGCTGCCCTCCCGACTGACGCGATGGCGACCTTGCCCGCCGCTGGCGTCGAGGCCGTCGGGGACCGGCTCGTCAACGAGCGCAACCGCGCCGTTGCCCGCGCCCTCGAGGCAGAGGCGGCCCGGGCCGAGGCGCGCTTCACCGTCGACGAACTCGAGGGGCGCCTCTCCGCCCGGGGCGAAGAGGCCGCCGCACATTCTACGCGCGAGGCCGAGCTGGTCGGCCGCGTGCGAGGCCTTGCTTCGCGCCTCGCCGAGGTTCAAGAACTGCGTGAACTTGCCGACGGGCGGCGGGCGTTGTTCGAGTTCGACCTCGACGGCGCTCGGGATCAAAACCTTTCTCTAGAGCGCGAACTCGGAGCACTCCAAGATCAGCTCGAACTCGAGATGATTCGCAGTCGGACTCCGAAGCCCGCCGAGCCGGCCGAGCCAGCCGTAGAGGCCGTTCCCGAGCCCCCCTCTGCACGCCCCGGAAGCCCCGGGCGCCCCGGGCGAGAGGTGCTGGAAGAGTTCGAAGAGCTGCGGCTCTCCGAGCGACGCCTC
This sequence comes from Deltaproteobacteria bacterium, assembly GCA_019312705.1. The sequence goes on along the minus strand of JAFDCW010000224.1, from coordinate 3,594 downwards.
TCGGTACGGGTCTCCGATCTCAGCGGTCAGCTGATGGCCGCCCGGGACCTCCTCGAGGCGACCAGCGAGGTGACCGGCGAGGCGACCGGCCAGGCGTCCCATTCTCTTCGAGGCGAGCTCGTCGCGTCCCATGAGGAGGCGGCCTCCTTCGTCGAACAAAGAGACCACGCCCGGGCGGAGAACATGCGGCTCACGGCCCTCGTGGGCTGCCTCGAAGATCGCTTCGAGGGGGCGCGCCGAGGCTACGAGATGCGCGTCGCCGAAGTCAGCGAAGAACTCGCCGCGGCGCACCGAGAGAACCAGGCCCCGGCCAAGCCCTCGGCTGCGGCGATCGCGAAGCGGGACGCCCTCCGGGGTGAGCTCGCCGGAGCGCTGGCCCGCCTCGCTGACCGCGAGACTGCCCTGGCGATCCTGGAGAATTCCGTGGCCCAGATGGGCCAATCGTCTCGAGTTCCTGGCAACGAAGGCGCCGAGGCTGACGCTCCCTCCGTGCACGACGCGCTCCGAGATGAGCTCGACGCTCTCCGCGAGAGGGTGGCAGCGCTCAAGGAGACCGAAACCGAGCTGACCATCCGCTTTGCCGATGCCGAAGAGCTCTCCGAGCTCGAGGCCAACCGCGCCAACGACCTCGCGTCCACGGTCGCCGCGCGAGATGCTCTGGTCAATCGCCTGCAGATCGACCTCGCCGACGAGGAGCACCGCGGGCGGGCCACCGAGGAGACCGGGGACCGCGCGCGCCTGGAGAACGAGCGCCTCCGGGAGGCCATCGTTACGGCTTCCGAGGAGGTGGGGCAGGTCGAAGTTCTCGAGGGTCGGGTCGGGGAGCTGGAGCAGGCTCTCAGGGATTCCGTGACCCGGGAGGCGTCCGCCGGGGGGCGCATGGACGCCGCCGAAGAGGTGCTGCGGGAGGCGCGACGCGACCTCTCGTCGCTGGTCGGTGGCCTCGCCGAGGACGGCGCCCAGACGAGTCGCACCTCGGTCGGTATCGACGCGCCGTCCGCTGACGAGGTCGAAACGGACTCGCCGGCGGAAGGCTCCGAGGAAGGGCGGCTCCGAGCTCGGCTGAGCGAGCTCGAGCGCGAAGTCAGTGGCAAGGACACCCTCCTCCGCTCGGCGACGGCCCAGCTCGATGAGCGCGGTGAGCGCATGCGGGTCCTCGAGAGTCAGCGGGCGAGCTCTTCCGAGCTCGAACTCCGGCAGAAGCTGGTCGATCTCCAACAGCGCACGGCGAAGCTCTCGGAAGAGCTCGCCCACGCGAAGCGAGGACGGCGCGACGCCGAGGCGGGGCTCAGCGAGTCGCGAACCGAAGAGATGCGCACCCTGCACGACACTCTCGGTGACCGTGACGCGGAGTTGCTCGTCCTTCGGGGGCAGGTTTCGAGCGCCGAACGGGACCTGCGCTCGTTCCGGACCGCCGCGGACCAGGCCCGGTCCGGTCTAGAGGACCTGCTCGGGGTGGCGACGGCCCAGGGCGACCCGAGTACCGCCGAGCGCGTCGGCGGGCTGCTGCGCGCCTTGAGCCGAATCGGTTGAACCGCCGACGCCGGTTCCTCCGTGCGCGCGTTTGTCTGGTCGTAGTCCTCGCGTCTTCTGCGGGCGCCTGCGGGGCCGCCCCGGCACCGGTCCCCACCGGCGTGGCGCCGGAGCGCGATGCCACCCAAGCGATTGGCGACGGCCGGTGCGGAACGATCGAAGCCGACGTGCTCGCCGAGGCACCCCTCAGGGTTCTTGGTGACCATCTGCGTCTGCGCGGTCCGGTGGGCATGGCGTACGCGCCTTTCCGGGGGACAAGCCTCGGGGCGGCGTCCGAGGACCGCAGCGAGACCCAGCTCCGCATCGCCGGCCGAGAGGACGAAGATGAAGAAGACCATGCCGGCCTCTTGGTCGTCGCGACCGAACTCTATCGGCGTCCCGGTGATGACCTCGAGACGAACGTTCGCCGCTGGCTCGGCGAGGAGGCGGACGACCTCCACGGCGCGCCGAACTCGAACCTCGAGGTGTTCTTCACGAGGCCAGCGGCGCTCGGCGAAGGGGAGATGGTCCTCGTCTTGCGCGCGATTGTTGGGTCCCCCGACGGGACGGTGCAGCACATTGCGTTCTTTGCTCGAGACGATCGTGCCGATGGCCACGGGCGGGGCCCGTGCGCGGCCATCGCTCGGCGCATGGTCGGCACCCTGACGCCCGGAGAAGAGTTCATCGATACCGACGGTGGCCGACGGGTGCTGCGCCCCGGCATCGCCATCGACCTGCCTCCGGGGTACGCGGGGCTGCGTCGGGGGGGGCGGGACTTCGAGGTTCACTACTTCTATCGCCTCACGCCCCTCGGTGGCGCCCACGCCCAGCTCGGCGTCTACCTAGGCCACGAGCCGAGCACCCACGTTCGGGACGTGCTCGAGATGCGCAGCGTCGGCGGTGCGATGCTGGGCCAGAGCGTCCAGTGGAGCGCCTGGACGACCGCGGTCCAAGGGGCGCGGGTGCAGCACATGGAGGCGATCATGGAAGTGCCCGGCGGCGAGGGCCTCTTCGCCCACGCCTTCCTCGTCGCCGAGGACCCGGACCTCGCCCTCGAGTTGAAGGCCCTCGCCGAGACCTTGTCGCTGTTCGCTGAACCGGCCGAGTGACTTACACTCGGGCCGTGCCCTCGACCCTCGCCGACATCGAAGCGCGTTCCGACGCGATCCTCCGGGCGACCGAACTGCCCTCCATGTTGCGCCTCGCTCCCATGGACGACGCGGCCTGGGACGCCCTGGCAATGCCGTTCGTCGACCGGATCCTATCGGACCACCCGTTCGTCGAACCCCCGGCACTCTTTGGGGAGGTGGAGGCCGAACGGGCAGCGGCCCTCGACGGGCTCATCACCTCCGCGCGCCTGCATCACCGCTACGGCTTCTGGGACGGAGAGCGGCTCGTCGGCGTCTACCGGGGCCGCCAGGGGGAGGGCGGCGCCTATCACATGACCGTCACCGCCCTCGAAGAGTCGTGGCAACGTCGGGGCGTATACCGGGCCTTCCTGCCGAAGGTCCTCGAGGCCGCGCGTGAGGTCGGCTTCGTCGAGGTCGTCAGTCGGCACCACGCGGACAACAACCCGGTGCTCGTCGCCAAGCTTCGCCAAGGGTTCGTGATCACTGGCTTCGACGCCAACCTGCGCACCGGGCTCATGGTGTGTCTGGCCTATCGCTTTGCCGATAGCGCCCGGAAGCAGCACCGAAAGCTCGTCGCTTTTTGAGGGTGGCGACCCTCTTGACGAGGCGCGGGGGCCGTTTCACGCTTTCGTCGCGTTTCGCCGTGCCTGTTCTTGAACCCACAGCCTTCCGTTCCGTCAGTCTCCCGCCGCCTCTGGCGCCTCTGGCGCTTCTGGCGCTTCTGGCCCTCGCTGGTGGGGTCGCGTGTGGCGATGACGCCGACACGTCGACGGCCGCGCCGACGGAGGCCCCCGTCGAGGCGGCCGACGATACCCCGGTGACGCCGGGGGATCCGGGGCTCGGGACCGAGCCTTCGGGGCGGCGAGTGCTGCGAGCACCGGGGCTCGATGCTTGGGAGTTTGCCTCTCTGTCGGACGGCCCCGTCGCCGAGGGCCCCGGCCTTTTTTTTTTT
>JAFDCW010000963.1 GCA_019312705.1 Deltaproteobacteria bacterium | reverse complement strand
CCCGAGTGGCGCCCTCGCTCTCCTGACCGCCATGGCCGTGGTCGCCGCGGCGAACGCCTTCGGCGGCGAGGCTGCGGCTCAGATGCCCGACCCAGCGGTCGTGGTCACCAGCAGCGACACCTCGATGCCGCCGCGCTGGCCTCGCCGGCCCCTCGCCGGGACCGCCATGGAGGCCGCCGGTGTCCTGCGCATCCGGGACCGCGCGGGCCTCGATGGCACCGGCGCGGCGATCTGCGTCGTCGACTCCGGAGTCGACATCGGCCACCGCGACTTCCAAGACGCCGAAGGGCGGACTCGGGTGAGCTGGTATTTCGACTTCACCGACATGCCCCGGCGCAACCACCCCGAACTCGAGGCCCGATTCGGGGCCGCGATCCATCGGGGAGATGAACTCGATGCCGATCTCTATCCCCCGCGCGATTACAACGGTCACGGCACCGCGGTCGCGAGCATCGCCGTCGGGGACGACGCCGCCACCGGGGAGACGGTCCCCGGTCCGAACGCCGGGGCCGCCCCCGGCGCCGCCCTCATCGTCGTGAAGCTCCCGATGATCGGCGGCATCGGTTTCGAAGACGCGTCCATCATCGCCGGGGTCACGGCGTGTTTCGCTGTGGGAGACCCGAGCCGCACCGTCGCCGTGGTGTCCCTCGGAGGCCACGACGGCCGCCACGACGGCACCGAACCCCTCGACGTCGCGCTCGACGCCCTCGCGGCGACCGGTGCCCGAATCGTCGTCTCCGCCGGCAACGACGGGGACCTCCCAATTCACGCGAGCGCCACCCTCGGCCGCCGGGCCACAGCTCCCCTCTCTCTCTTCGTGCCCGCCCCCGAGCCTCCGGCCCAGGACCGGTACGTCACCGTGTCAATCACCGGCGAAGCGGGGACCCGGGTGACCGTCCATGCCCCCGACGGCACGTCCGTCGGCCCGGTGACTTTCGGAGAACGAGCCGAGGAGCGGGGTCACGATAGCCTCCTAGTCATCGACGGTTCCGTCGCCGCGAGTGCACGGGCCGGGCGGATCTACGCGCTCATCGGGAGCGCCTACGGCCGACCCTTCGGCGGTGACTACCGCATCGAGGTCGAAGCCCGGGGGCGCTTCGACGCGTGGATCGTCGACGATAGTCTCGGTGCCGTGGTGCTGGGCCCGCGCTTCACGGGGGCCTTTCTGGCCCCGGGCGGCAACGTGACGATCCCTGGCACGGCCCGCGGAGTGATCACCGTCGGCGCATCCATCGGGCGCACGATGTTGTCGACGGACGTCTCCGTGATCAGCATCGACGGCGAAGAGAACGGGGTGGCGACCTACAGTTCGACCGGTCCCGCTCCCGGTGCGGCGCCGAAGCCCGACCTGGTCGCACCGGCGGCGCTGGTCCTCGCGGCTCTCACGTCGAATCTCTCGGGCGACGACACCAACAACATCGTCGGCGGCTCCGCTCAAACGCTGAGGCGGTACCGGGTGGGGCTCGATCGCGTCGCGGTTACCGGGACCAGCTTTGCCGCGCCCCTGGTGGCGGGGGTCGTCGCCCTCGGCCTCGGCGCAGGCACGAGCGCTGCGGCGAACGGTGTAGACCTGGACCGGCTGCGCTTCACCTCCCGGCCCCTCGGCGACGCTCCCTGGGAAGGCAGCGCCGGCTTCGGCGTGGTCGACGCGGTGGCCTTCATCGAAGGGCGGGCGGCGGCTCCGGAGGACGGCTTCCGGGTCGACCTTCGGGCAACCGCGCCCATCGACAGTGGGAGCCCGCGGCTCTTCCTGGCCGGGCGCGCGACACACGAAGGCGCGCCCTTCGACGGCGTCGTCGAACTCTTTCTCGAAGGTGAGCAGGTGGGGTCGGTCGCATCGAGCGAGGGGCTCGTCGCCGGTCCCATCACCGCGCCGATCACCGCCCCCGGGGAGAGCGTGACCCTCGAGGCGCGCATCGACGGCGAAACCCGGGGCACGGTGGTCGTCCGCGCACGCATCGACGAGGCGCGGGAGCGAACGCCGCCCGCCGCCGGCGGCGGCGGCGGATGCGCGACGAGCGGGCCCCCGCGAGCGCTGCCGCTGTGGCTCTTCGCGGTCTGGTTCGCGGGCCGATCGATACGGCGACGGCACTGACCCGCCTTGCCGCTGCCGGATCAGGCGGCGCTGAGGGCGAGGCCGATGTGAGCGAGGAGCTTGCGTACGTTGCCGTCATCGATGTTGCTAGCGACGTAGCTCGCGAGGGCCGGCTCCTTGGAGGAGAACGCGGCATCGATATCGTCCTCGGACGCCTGGTC